>NZ_BAAAZP010000086.1:0-60540 GCF_039536965.1 Nonomuraea antimicrobica
GGCCGCCCGGGTGCTGCCCCGCGCCGGGGCCTGGCTCGACGCCCGCCCCTACGGGCCGGGCGACGCCGGGATCCCCGGCAGCCTCTACTGAACGTTCGCCCCCCGGAAGGTTGTCATGACGCTCTCCAGGATCGTGCCGCGGGCCGTCAGCGCCGCCGCCTTCACCGATCCCCTGACCCGGACCCTGCTCACCCACGCGGGCTCCACCACGAGCCTGCTCGACCACCTCATGAACGAGCCCGTCCAGGTCCACGCCCTGGCCCTGTCGGAGGCGACCGTGGACGAGACGTGCCCCGAGGCCGCCGCGCCGCTCGGACTGCCCGTCGGCGCGCCCGTCCTGGTGCGCCGTACGACGCTGGGCACCGCGCACCGGGAGGTCTCCCGCAACCTCGTCCTGGCCTCGCCCGACGGGCCGCCCTGGACCGGCCTCCTGCTGCGCTCCTGCGCCGGGCCGCTGGGACGGCACCTGCCCGTGCCGCACCAGCGCCACCCGCTGGGCCACGGCCTGGACGTGTGGGCCCCCGGACGCGCCGCCGTCGCCAAGTGGTACCTCATCGCCGACGGCGCGAGCCCGGCCCTCTTCGTCCGGGAGACCTTCAACCCCGCCCTCTTCGACCCCGCCACGACGGGCGGGCGGCGGGCGGGCTGATCGCCGCCGGGCCCGGGCGCCTCATCCGGTGCCGCGGACCCTGCTCAGCAGGAACAGGAACGGCCGCGGGGAGCCGCGCAGCTCCATCGCCCCCATCACCAGGTCGTCGTCCACCTTGCGGAACGCGTCGTGGACGGGCAGCGCGTCGTAGCACATGGTGGCCGTCACCACGCCGCGGTACTCCGTCATCCGCAGGCGCGCCTGCGGCCTGGTGGTGCGGGTGAGCGGCAGGGCGAGCCTGAACAGCAGCGCCGCCACGGGCAGGCGCGCCAGGCGCGGGCGGTCCAGCAGCAGATTGACGGGCAGGAACGACGGACTGACCGCGACCGGCCGCCCGTCGCCCCTGGTGAAGACGAGCGGATGGACGTCGTCGGGGCCGTCGAAGCGCTTGCCGTACCAGCCGAAGGTCTTTAGCAGCCCGTCGAGCGGGTGGTCGGACCTGACCTCGCTGCCGCGCCACACGCCGAACAGCTCCTCGACGGCGACGGGGTCGAGTGAGTCGTAGTACCGCAGGGCGGCGGCGCCGTCCGGCCGGGCCCGGAGACCGTCGAGGATGAGCCTTCTGTCCTGTTGTTCGGTACTCATGACGCCCACTTCCCCTCCGGAGCGCAAAGTGCGTGCGCCCGTAGGGTAAACCGGTGCGCGCCGGGAACCGCGGGGAACGATGATTTAACCTCACGAGCCCCATAGGCCAGAATTTGGCCAGTTTTCGAGGAGAATCGGCCCCCGACCCGTCCGGCTCTGGCGATCTTGCCCAGCCTGAATGATCATAGGAGTGAACGGTCGGGGTAGAGACCTCTTGTGGCCCGGCGATCGCTCGTTCGGCTCCTCGCGACCGAGCGCGCGGCCCCGGGCGGGACAATCGCGAGATGCCGGAGGGGCGATGACGGGATGAGGCGCTACCGCAACGGCCGCGTCGCGGCGGCTCTGGCCGGTGTGTACGCCTGCCTGGTGGCGACCCTCGGCGTCGTCTCCATGGTGATCCTGCTCACCGTGCACGATCCCATCCTGGTGTCCGCCGTGGCCCTCATGGTCGTCACGTTCCCCCTCGGGCCGCTGATCTGGTGGGGCTGGGGCTTTCTCCCTCCCGACTCCGTGGACCCGGTGTGGCTCCTCGTGGCGCTCGCCGTGGCGGGGCTGCTGCAGGCGTACCTGATGTGGCGCCTTCTGCGCGGCCCCGCGCTCCATGCGCCGTAGCGTAATAACACTTTTGCGCTTGTCATATTGAAATATCCATTTGCCACCTCTCTGACCTTCTTTGGAGGAACTGGGTGGCAGTGTGGAGGTCGGCGGCCGTTCACGGCCCGGTGGCATGGGGAGCCGCGCCGATGTACTCGCCATGCCACCGGGTCCCCGCGGGAGCACCTTCGCCCGGATGCGGCCCGAACGCGGCCGTCGCAGCCGACCGATCCGGTACGGCTGACACGTCACCTCGGGGAGGCCGGAGGAAAACGCTGTGAGACCCGAAGCGCCAGGCATGGCGGCGCGATGAGCCTGCAAAACCGGCTGGCGCTCTTCACGGGCATCGCGGTCTGCCTGCTCTGCCTCGGCTTCTCCGCCATCCTGCTGGGCGTGGACCACCGCGCGGCCACACTGAGCCTCACCGACGAGGTACGCGCCGACGTCGAGCTGGCCGCGTACTACGTCCAGCGGAACGACCACGTCGCCCCGCTGCCCACCACCATCCCGACCGGCCTGATCCATCCCATCCAGGTGGTCGACGCGCACGGACACGTGGTCGCCGCCAGCCGCGAGCTGCGCGGCAAGCCCGCGCTGACGGCGCAGATGCCGTCGCCTGAGCGCACCGCCAGCGGCGTCATCTGCGGCACGGTGTTCGGCCCCGGCCGCTGTGACATCGTGGTCGCGCAGCGGGTCTACCGCGACAACGACTTCTGGACCGTCTACGCCGCGTCGCCGTCGCTGCCGTTCTACGTCCACACGGGGCTCGCGACGGTGCTCCTCATCGGGACGGCCGTCTTCACCGGGGCCGCGGCCGTCTGCGCCCGCGTACTGATGGCGCGCAGCCTGGCCCCGGTGGCGCACATCCAGCGGCGGCTCGACGACATCCGCAGCACCGACCCGAGCGGCAGGGTCCCGGTCCCGGAGGTCAAGAACGAGATCTACTACCTGGCCGGCAGCGTCAACCTCTGCCTCAACCGGCTGGAACGGGCGATCGCGGAGCAGCGGCGTTTCAGCACTGACGCCTCCCACGAGCTGCGCACCCCGATCGCCGCGATGCGCGTGCAGTTGGAGGACGCGCTCATGGCGCCGCAGGACACCGACGTGCCCACGCTGTGCAACGCCGTACTGCCCAGCCTGGACCGGCTGGAGGCGGTCTCCACCGGGCTGCTGATGCTCAGCGGGATGGACTTCGGCGCCCGCGAGCCCGCGCAGGCGGTGGACCTGGCGGAGGTGGTCACCTCGGTGCGGGGCGACCGGCTCTGGACGAAGAACGTCGTCGCCCACCTCGCGCCCGGCGTGCTCGTCGCGGGGCAGCCGTCGAAGCTGCGCGATCTGGTCGGCCGGCTGCTCGACAACGCCGAGCGGCACGCGCGTACCACCATCACCCTCGTCGTCCGGCGGGAGGTGGACCAGGCGGAGCTGGACGGCGGGTTCGCGGGCGGCACCGCCGTGCTGGAGGTGCTCGACGACGGCGACGGCATCCCGCCGGACCAGCGCGAGACGGTCTTCGAACGGTTCACCCGGCTGGACGCGGCGCGCAGCAGGGACGCCGGGGGGTTCGGGCTCGGCCTGCCCATCGCCCGCCTGATCGCCGAGAGCCACGGCGGCACGCTGACCGCCCACGACCCCGCTCCGGGCGCCGGCGGAGCCCGTTTCGTCCTCTGCCTCCCCCTCGCCCCGCATCCGTGATCGTTCGAACCCCGCCTCTCCCCCGCCTCTCCCCCCAGCTCTCCCCCCGCCTCTCCCCCAGCTCTCCGCCCGGCTCCTGCCGGCGAGCAGGAGCAACCCCTGACCTGGGCGGGTTGCGCAGCCGTCGATAATCGTTAATTCTTAGGAAGGTTTCCTTTTTATTCCTGTCTTCATCCCCCCAGGAGCACAGGTGCGCAAGAGCACGATCGCCGCCGTGACGGCTGCCACCGGAATGCTGGTTCTCCTGCCGGCGTCCGCGGCCAACGCCCACGGCACCATGTCCAATCCGCCGAGCCGCGTCTACGTCTGCAAGAACGAGGGTCCGGAAACGCCGAAGTCCGCCGCCTGCAAGGCCGCCGTGGCCGCCGGCGGCACCCAGGCCTACTACGACTGGAACGAGGTCTCGCTCCTCGAAGCCGGTGGACGGCACCGCGAGCTGATCCCCGACGGCAAGCTCTGCAGCGCGGGCCGCGACAAGTACCGCGGGCTCGACCTGCAGCGCGCCGACTGGCCCGCGACCCAGGTGCGGCCGGGCAGCTTCACGCTGACCTACCACGCGTCCGCGCCGCACGCGAACAGCAACTTCGAGTTCTACATCACGCGAGCCGGCTGGGACCCGACCATGCCGCTCAAGTGGTCCGACCTCGTGCACATCCAGACGTTCAACAACCAGAACCCGACCACGTTCACGAACTGGACCATCAACCTGCCCCAGCGCAGCGGCAGGCACATCCTCTACTCGATCTGGCAGCGCGTGGTGGGCAGCAACGAGGCCTTCTACACCTGCTCGGACGTGGACTTCGGCGGCGGCACGCCAACCCCCACCCCGACCCCGACGCCCACCCCCACGCCAACCCCCACCCCGACGCCGACCCCCACGCCGACCCCGACCCAGCCGGGTGGCACGTGGAGCGCGGGCACGGCCTACAGGACCGGTGACCGGGTCACCTACGGCGGCCTGACGTACGAGTGCACGCAGCCGCACACCTCCCTCACCGGCTGGGAGCCCCCGAACGTGCCCGCCCTGTGGAAGCGCGTCTAACGCCCGTACACCGCCGATGACCACCTGCGGGCCCGGCCAGGGCCCGCCCCATTAGGGTTCCCCGCCGGGTTCCACCCGCCGAGTCTGCCCCGCTGACGGTCTGCCCTGCCGAGGGCCGGGCGGGGCATCCGGCCGGGGCGAGGAGCCGCGCACCGGACGGGGCCGGGGCTCCTTGCCGGGCATCGGCCGAGGTCGAGGAACCGCGCCCGGCCTCGTCCGATGCCCCCTTCCGGCTTCCGGCCCAGGACGCCGCCGCGGGAGCCGTCCAAGGGCAGCCGCGTCACCCTTGCGGACGGTCGGCGACCGCATCCCGGCCGTGGCTCGGCCGATCGCCTAACCGCGGCTGTAGGCCGCCTTGCGCAGGGTGTTGTCCAGCGCCAGGCGGGCGGCGTCCGTCACGTTCCTGTCGTAGGTGGCGACCACCGAGATCCCGTTGTTCCACATGGCGAAGAACGCGCCGAACTGCTTCGGCGTGGTCGCCGACGACTGCCAGCTCCCGTGGTGGAACACATTGCGGCCCTGCGGGGTCGCGACCACGAACACCCCCAGCGCCGCACTCGGCGACCGCGAGTTGGCCTTGGCGTCGATGAACCGGTGCGCCGCCGGGCTCAGCAGCCGCGTACGGGGGTCGAAGGCGCGGGCGAACATCGCGTAGTCGACGGCCGAGATCTCCCACCCGCCGAACGCCCCCATCGCCCGGGTGCCGGCCCCGATCCTCGCCTGGCCCGCACCGCGCGGCGCCAGCGCCACCCGGCGGCAGTAGCTCTCGTACGACTCACCGGTGACCGTCCTGATCACATACCCCAGGAGGGCGTAGTTGATGTTGTTGTAGACGTCGCCCGACGGCATCGTCAGCAGCGGCTGGGCCAGCGCGCGGCGGATGAGGGTCAGGTCGGCGGAAGCGGAGTTCGGCACGTCGCCCAGCCCCTTCTGGGAGGGGTCGGCGGAGATCCTGCTGCGGTGCCGGAGCAACTGCTCGATGGTGATGTCACCAACGGCCCGGCTCGACCACGGCCCGGTCGCCCGGCGGAAACGCGCACCGAGCGAGCTGAGGCGGGTGTCGAAGCGGAGGCGTCCGTTGTCGATGAGCGACATGACGCACACCGCGGTGATCGCCTTCGAGAGCGAGGCCACGGGCGCGGGCGTCTCCGCCGACATCTCGTTGGAGCCGTAGGAGCCGACGAGCTGGTTGTCCCGCATCACGGCCAGACCGGCGTTGCTGATCTTGTTGTCGAACAGCCAGGATCGGAAGGCGGCGTGGATACGGTCCTGTACGGGAGCCTGAGCGGCGGCGGACACGGCCCCGGCGGCACCCCCGGCGGCACTCCCGGCCACGGCGGGCACGGCGGCAGCGGCGGGCACGGCGGCAGCGGCGGGCACGGCAACGGTGACGGTGGCGGTGACGGTGGCGGTCGCCGTGGACACTGCCAGGGCGAGCAGCACCAGGCGCCGAGCGTGCGCAATGAGACTGATCATCGGATCTCCTGTGGCGAGCACGATGCCCCTGCGATGCCGCGGGGCTCCTTCCCCCACAGATAGCCCGCCCCGCCTTCACCGCACTTGCAGCACACATGCCCGCGCCCGGATCCCACCGGGTGACCGATCTGAGCCGTCTTGGGCGACACGGAAGGCCGGTGGAGAACGACCACGGAGGACACACCGAGGTCAGCAAGAGCACTAACCCGGCCGGGACGCCTCCCGGGCGGGGTCGGGCTGCGGCATGGGGGCCGTTCCTGACGCGGCGGCCGCGGTCGCGGCGATGGCCTGGCGCCGGTCGGGCAGGTGGATGAGGCGCCAGGCGATCAGCGCCCCGGCGACGTAGGCAGCACCGACGAGGAGGAACGACAGGGCCGCCCCGGCGGTCCAGCCGGGGGTGACGGCCAGGACGGCGCCGATGGAGGCGATGCCGACGAGGGAGCCGATCTGCCTGTTGGCGTTGAGGACCGAACCGGCGATGTTGGCGTGCCGGGTGCCCGCCGCGTTCACCGTGGCCGCCGTCATGGCGGGGGAGATGAAGCCGCCCGCGATGCTGGTCAGGCCGAGGGCGACGGCCAGCATCCAGTACGGGGTGGATGGCGAGAGCGCGACCAGGGCCAGCGAGGCGGCCCCCGCGACCACGAAGGAGACGGCCAGCAGCGGACCGGCCGCGACGCGTCCGGAGACGCGGGCGAAGACGATGTTGCTGATCGGGATGAAGATCGTCAGAGGCAGGATCTCCAGCCCGGCCTGGAGCGGGCTCGCGCCGCGGGCGTGCTGGACGTACAGGCCGATCATGAACAGCGAGCCGTAGAACGCGGCGTTGAACAGAAACCCGACGGCGTTGGCGCCGGCGAAGCGAGCGCCGCGGAACAGCGTCCAGGGCATCACCTGGTTGTCGGTGCGGCGCTCGCGGCCGACGAGCAGGACGACGGCGAGCGCCGCGGCGGCGACGGCGCCGATCACCGGGGCCGAGTTCCAGCCGAGCTGCGGCCCCTCGATCAGTGCGAAGCTGATGCCGGCCAGCCCGACGATGACGGCGGCGTGCCCGGCAGCCGCCAGCGGCCGGGCGTCCCCCTCCGACTCGGTGATGTACCGGCGGGTCAGGAGCATGCCCGCGATGCCGACCGGCAGGTTGACCAGGAAGATGCTCGGCCAGCCGAACGCGCCGACCATGATGCCGCCGACCGTCGGGCCCAGCGCCATGGACGAGGAGACGATCGCCGACCAGACGCCCAGCACCTTGGCGCGTTCGCGCGTGTCGGGGAAGGCCCGCACCAACAGCGCGAGCGAGCTCGGCATGAACAGCGCCGCCCCGACCCCTTGCAGGAACCGCGCCGCGATCAGGGTCTCGATGCCCGGCGCCAGCGCGCAGGCCAGCGACGCGCCACCGAAGATCGCCATGCCCCACATGTAGACCCGTCTGGCGCCCAACCGGTTCGCCAGGCCGCCGGCCAGCATCAGCAGGGCGGCGAAAGTGAGGACGTAGCCGTCCACGGCCCAGGTGAGCTGGGAGAGGGAGGCGTGCAGGCGTTCCTGGATCGTGGCTCCGGCGACCTGCATCACCGTGGCGTCCAGGCTCGCCATGACGAACCCGGCGGCCAGCGCCGTGATCTTCATCGGGCCCGGCGGAACCTTGGACATGATCGACCTCCGACCCCTGAAGCTAAGTGGACGCGGCGCGTCCGAATTGGCACGCTAGCGCAACCGGACGCACCCCGTCCAGTTTAATCGGACTGGATCCGTCCACTTATTGCTAGGCTGGCCGCATGACGGCAACGGCACCCGCGGTGGACCGGCTCCTGGACGACGGCACGGGGCGACGCCCGCGCGCCGACGCCCGCCGCAACCTGGAACGCCTCGTCGTCGCCGCCCGTCAGGCCGCCACAGAGGGCGGCGAGATCACCGCCCATGAGATCGCGCGCCGCGCCGGAGTGGGCATCGGCACGTTCTATCGCCGGGTCGGCTCCCTCGAGGCCCTCCTCGAGGCGGTCCTCGGCGAGGTGCTGGGGGAGATCATCGCCAAGGGCGACAAGGGGATGGCCGATCCGGACCCCTGGGCGGGCTTCACGAGCTTCGCCCTGTCCTACATTCACCTCCGCAACGAGCTGTGCGATGTCAACAAGCGCCTCGGCGACGTTCTGGACCACTCCCGAGCCGAGCTGCGCGACCGCATCCGGCTCCTGGTGGAGCGAGCCCAGCGGGCCGGGGTGATGCGTACGGACGTGACCTGGGAGGACGTGGCGTTCCTCATGGTCGCCGCGTCCTCCACCGGACCCCACACCCTGGGCCTCCAGGCGGGCGCCCGCCAGTGGGACCGCAACCTCCAGGTCGTCCTTGACGGCCTGCGCGCCCCCGACCCCGGCACCCTCCCCGGCGAACCGCCCGCCCTGGCCCTCTGACCACAGGTCTCCTGCGGGTTCCCGCGGTCAGGCCCGGGGCGAGCGGCGAGATGCCCTCTTGTTAACCCGTGAGTTGTCTTCCTGCCATTTGCACCATCCACGCGTACGCAAGGGTGCCTGTGAGACGGCAGAGCGGGCACGGGGAGTGGGAACTGTGACGACGGATCAGCGGCGCACCGGCAGCGGCCGGTTCCTGTGGGAGTTCATCAGGTCGCCCCTGCGTACGGCCGCGCTGCTGCCGAGTTCGGCGGAGCTGGCGGAACACATGGTGGTGGGGGTCGCGGAGCGCGGCGAACCGGTGGTGGTGGAGCTGGGCGCGGGCACGGGCGCGTTCACCTCCGCCATCCAACGGCGGCTGAACGGCCGTGGCAGGCACGTCGTGGTGGAGCTCAACGAACGGTTCGCGGCGGAGATCGCCCAGGCGTACCCGTCGGTCGAGGTGGTGTGCGACGACGCCGTACGCCTGCCCGCCCTGCTGGCCGGACTCGGCGTGTGGAGGGTGGACGTCGTGGTCAGCGGGCTCCCGTGGGTCGCCTACGCCGGGGAGCCGCCGCTGATCGAGTCGGTCGCCCGGGTGCTCTCGCCCGAAGGGGTCTACACGCAGTTCGCCTACAACTGGACGCGCTGGGCCGCCCCGGCACGGCGGCTGCACGGTGGCCTGCGGGCGCAGTTCGAGGAGGTCGTCACCACCATGACGGTGTGGCGAAACCTGCCACCCGCACGGGTCTACGTCGCCCGCCGCCCCCGCGCCCGCCGGACCCCCGACTCCCTCACCCCCGACTCCCTCACGTCCGACTCCCTCACGTCCGACCAGGTCACGTCCGACCGGTTCACGTCCGACCAGGTCACGTCGGACCGATTCACGTCCGGCAGGTGAGCCGCCGAACGTGAACCGGTCCTCGGTCGCCCGACGGGGCGGCCGGGCGGACCGTCGCGAGCGTCCCGACGTGCGGAAGGGGGTGGCGGCGTGCCGCCAGGGAACGAGTCGCGCCGCACCCCCGATCCGCCCGCGAGAGGGTCAGCGGGTCACCGCGAGCGTCCGCTTCCTCGACGCGTAGATGTCGTCGATCAGCCGATACGACCGCGCCTGCTCGGCGGTGAAGATGCGGTCGCGCTCGATGTCCTTCCTGATCTCCAGCATCCCCTTGCCGGTGTGCCGGGCCAGCATCTCTTCCTGCTGGTCACGCATCCGCAGGATCTCCCTGGCATGGATCTCCAGGTCGCTGCCCTGCCCGCGCCCGCCCTCGGTGTGCGGCTGGTGCAGCAGCACCCGGGCGTGCGGCAGCGCGGCCCGCTTGCCCGGCGACCCGGCCGCCAGCAGCACGGCCGCCGCCGAGGCCGCCTCGCCGATGCAGACCGTGTGGATCTCCGGCCGGACGTACTGCATCGTGTCGTAGATGGCCGTCATCGCCGTGAACGACCCGCCCGGCGAGTTGATGTAGAGGTTGATGTCCTGGTCGGGATCGAGCGACTCCAGCGTGAGCAACTGCGCCATCACGTCGTTGGCGACGGTGTCGTCGATCGGCGCCGCCAGGAACACCACCCGGTCCTCGAACAGCTTGTTGTACGGCGTCATCTCCTTGAAACCGTACGAGGTGCGCTCCGTGAACGAGGGCAGCACATAACGCCCGCTCATCTCAGTTCATCCCTTCTGCGATGTGGTCGACGATGCCGTAGTCGAGGGCTTCCTGGGCGGTGAACCACCGGTCGCGGTCGGAGTCGGCCTGGATGCGCTCCAGCGGCTGACCCGTGTGGCGGGCGATGATCTCGGCCATCCGCCGCTTGGTGTAGAGCATGTTCTCGGCCTGGATCTGGATGTCGCTGGCCGAGCCGCCGATGCCGCCCAGCGGCTGGTGCATCACGATGCGGGCGTTGGGCAGGGCGTAGCGCTTGCCCTTCGCGCCCGCCGACAGCAGCACCTGGCCCATCGACGCGGCGAAGCCCATCGCCACCGTCTGCACGTCGCACGGAATGAACTGCATCATGTCGTAGAGCGCCATGCCGGCGTGCACGGAGCCGCCCGGCGAATTGATGTAAAGCGTTATGTCGCGCCGGGGATCTTCGGCCGCCAGCAAAAGCAGCTCGCCGCAGAGCCGGTTGCAAATGTCGTCGTCGACCTCCTGACCGAGGACGACGATGCGCTCCTTGAGCAGGCGCTGACTGAGCTGATCAGGCCACGCCGCGCGCTGGGTCTCCGTCATGACGGACGCCTTTCTGTTCGGGTATTTCTGCGAAAAACGCTAGACCCGGGCGACCGCAATTCCAGAAAGTTTTCGCTGGCGGCGCATTTCTCTTAAAGCGCATTACTCCGAGAGCGAATTTTTATCGACAGGCAATCCCGAATGTGAGATGGCCCCCACACCGCCGCACGCGCCCCTCGCGCGGAGGACCGGCGACCGCCCGGCCACGAGCGGCCACCGGCCATCCAGGAACCACTACGGGCGCACGCCTCCGCGCCGCATCAGCTCGGCGGCCGGCACCAGGGTCGCCTCGGCGGCACTCAGCCCGGTCGCGGCCAGCGCCCTGTCCACCAGGTGCAGCCCCACCGCATAGCCCGCCATGTCGGGAATGCCGCGCGGCTCCTGCCCGAAGTTCCGCGTCGCGCTGTCCCCCAGCACGTACGCGGAGGTGTGCTGCATCCCCGCCAACTCGAAGTCCGCCATGATCAGCTCAAGGGCCCGCTCGAACGCCTCCCCGGTCACCATCGACGACCACGGCCCCATCGCCCGCGGCCCCGACGACTCCCTGACGAACGCCTCGGCCAGCCCTTCGGCCACCACGTGCTCCCCGACGGTCACGGTCGCCGGGTTCCACTCCACGTTCGTGTACCGCACGTTGTGGTGGAACTCGTGCACCGCGAGGTGCGCGATCCGGCCGATCACCTCCTCCGACGGCCAGGCCAGCAGGTAGAGCCACCCGGGCGCGCCGCCCATGCCGTAGTAGCCCCCGACCGTGGTCATCAGCTGCTCGTCGTCGGGGTTGCCCAGCACGAACATGACCCGCAACGTCTCGGCCTGCGCGGCGCCGCTCAGCAGCCGGGACGCACGGTCCAGCTCGTGCCGCACCTGGCCGAGCACGTCGGCCTCGATCATCCGCCGGACGGCGGGCAGGTAACGCGGGTCGTCGGCGTCCACCCGGAACCCGCCGCCCCGGTGGTGGAGGTCGACGATGTCGCCCGGCATGGGGATCGCCTGGCGCATGGGCGCCAGCAGCTCCCGCAGCGCGTCGGGCCGCCGTTCAAGCGGCTCCTGGAGCAGGGCGGCCATCGCCGTGAGCGTGTCGTGAACGATGAATTCCATGCCTGCGGACGCTAAAGCCTCCCGTTACGTGAGACTCAAGCCCCGGACTCCCGCGCGAAGGGTCTTACAGGCGGGCCTCGTCGCCCGGGTCCTCGCCGGGCGTCCGCCCCGGCGTGCTCTGCCCGCTCTCCGTCGGCGAGGGCGACTGCGACGGCGAGGGCTGCGGCACCGGCGTCTCCGGCGTCGGCGGCGGCGTCGGCACGAACACCGTCGGCGGCAACTGCCGCGGCTGCACCTCGGTGTCACTCCGCCCGAACACCAGCAACAACAAGATCGCCATCACCAGCAGGAGCAGCAGCACCACCGCCAGCGCCGCCAGCAGCACCCGCTTGCGCGTCTCGGTCAGCGGCGGACGGCGCCGCCCCTGCCCCGGCAGCGCAGGCGCGCGATCGGTCAGCCAGTACGGTACGAAGTCCGGCCCGTGCGCCTGCCCGATCAGCGTCCCGCCCACCATGACCGGCTCCAGGAAGCGCTCCGCCCCCGGCCGCCCCGGCGCGTACGGCACCGCCACCCACGGCGCCCGCCCCCCGTCGAAGGACAGCACCTCCGGCGCGCCCTCCAGCACCGCGCTCCGCGCCCGCCCCGAACGCCCCAGCCAGCCCAGCATCCCGGACCGTTCCCGGCCCCTGGACTCCTTGATCGCCGTCACGAACCGGTCACGCGCCGCGGCGTCGAACGCGGCCCCCCTCGTGAGCACGGCCAGCGAAACGGCACGCCCGTCCGGCGCCTGGGCCAGGTACACGAAGCCGGCGGGCGCCGCGTGCAGGCGCGCCTGCACCACGTAGGGCCCCAGCCGGGGCGGATCGCCATACTGCAGGGACTGCAGGGGACTTGCCACGTTTGCCATGAAAGCACAGACGTGGCGTCGTGCACGTTTGCGGCGCGTTTGGTGGAATGGCGTCATGAGCGTCGCCGAAGAGCTGCCAGACGGAAACGACGCGGCACTGCTGCGTCAGAGTCTCGACGAGGTCCGGCGTGTCATCGTCGGCCAGGACCACATGGTCGAAAGGCTCATCGTGGCCCTGCTGGCACGCGGGCACTGCCTGCTCGAGGGAGTCCCCGGCGTCGCCAAGACCCTCGCCGCCTCCACCCTGGCCACCGTCGTGGGCGGAACGTTCGCCCGCATCCAGTTCACCCCCGACCTGGTGCCGAGCGACATCGTCGGCACCCGCGTCTTCCACCCCTCCAACGAGAAGTTCGACGTCGAGCTGGGTCCCGTCTTCGTCAACTTCCTGCTGGCCGACGAGATCAACCGGGCCCCCGCCAAGGTCCAGTCCGCGCTGCTGGAGGTGATGGCCGAGCGCCAGGTCACCCTCGCCGGGATCACCCATCCCCTGCCCAAGCCGTTCATCGTGCTGGCCACCCAGAACCCCATCGAGTCCGAGGGCGTCTACCCGCTGCCCGAGGTGCAGCGCGACCGCTTCCTGTTCCGCGTACGCGTCCCCCACCCCAGCGCCCACGAGGAGCTGGAGATCCTGCACCGCATGAGCGTCACCCCGCCGGTACCCGAGCGGGTGCTCGACCCCGGCAGGCTGCTCACCCTGCAGAAGGCCGCGGAAGAGGTCTCGGTGCACCAGCTCGTCGCCGACTACGTCGTACGGCTCGTCATGTCCACCCGCAGCCCCGCCGAATACGGCCTGACCGACCTCGCCGAGACCGTCGAGATCGGCGTCAGCCCCCGCGCCACCCTGGGCCTGGTCGCGGCCGGACGCGCCCTGGCCCTGCTGCGCGGGCGCGACTACCTGCTGCCCGACGACGTACGCGACGTCGCCGTGGACGTCATGTCCCACCGGCTGATGCTCACCTTCGACGCCCTCGCCGACGGCGTCGACCCCGAGGACGTCGTCAGGCAGATCCTGCACGCCGTCCCCCCGCCCCTCGTCGTCTGGAACCAGGGCCGTTGAGCACCCGCAGCCGACCCGGCACACCGAGCCGCCGATGAGCACCGCCGAGCAGGCCCTGCGCCGCCTGGAGCTGACCGTCACCCGCCGCCTCGACGGCCTGCTGCACGGCGCGCACAAGGGCCTGCTGCCCGGCCCCGGCAGCGAGGCCGGCGACAGCCGCGTCTACGTCCCCGGCGAGGACGACGTGCGCCGCATGGACTGGGCGGTCACCGCCCGCACGACCGTCCCCCACGTACGCGATCTCATCGCCGACCGCGAACTCGAGACCTGGGCCCTGGCCGACCTGTCGCCCAGCATGGACTTCGGCACCGCCGACACCGACAAACGCGACCTGGTGGTGGCCGCCGTCGGCGCCATCGGGTTCCTGTCCAGCCGCCTGGGCGACCGCTTCGGCGCGCTGGTCCTGCACGACGAGTACGTGCACCGCATGCCCGCCCGCACCGGCCGCCCCGCGCTCTACGGCCTGCTCCACTCCCTCATGGACGCCCCGCGCGGCAGCGTCGTGCCCGACCCGCCCGACCTGGCCGAGGGCATCGACATCCTGGCGGCCACCCGCAGGCAGCGCGGCGTGCGCGTGATCGTCTCCGACTTCCTCGACGCCCACCCCGACCTCGACCCCGACGCAGAACGCCCCTGGGAACGCCCCATCAGACGCCTGGCCTCCCGCCACCAGGTGCTGGCCGTCGAGGTCATCGACCCCCGCGAGCTCGAACTCCCCGACGTGGGCCGCGTCGCGTTCGCCGACCCCGAGACCGGGAAGGTACGCGAAGTGCACCTCTCACCCAAAGTACGGCAAGCGTACGCGGAGGCCGCCGCCCTCCAGCGCGAGGGCACCCGCCTGGCCCTGCGCCGCGCCGGCGTCGGCCACCTCGTCCTGCGTACCGACCGCGACTGGGTGTTCGACGTCGCGCAGTTCGTTCTCCGCCAGCGCCGCATGAGCCACCTCGCGCACAGGAGACCGACCGCATGACCTTTCTCGCCCCCGGCTGGCTGTGGTTGTTCGCGCTGGTGCTGCTGCTCGTGGCCGGCTACATCGCCGCCATGTTCGCCCGCCGCCGCTACACCGTGCGCTTCACCAACCTCGCCCTGCTCAACCTCGTCGCCCCCGCCGGCCCCGGCTGGCGCCGCCACGTGGCCCCCGCGCTCTTCCTCGTCATGATGTCGCTCCTCGTCGTCGGCGCCGCCAAACCCGCCGACCAGGTACGCGTCCCCCGCGACCGCGCCACCATCATGATCGCCCTCGACGTCTCCCTGTCCATGGAGGCCGACGACGTCCAGCCCGACCGCATCAGCGCCGCCAAGGCCGCCGCCCAGGCGTTCGCCCGCGAGCTGCCCGACCGCTTCAACGTCGGCGTGGTCTCCTTCGCCCGCTCGGCCAACGTCGTCATCTCCCCCACCACCGACCACGAGGCCGTCGTCACCGCCATCGGCAACCTCGCCACCCGCCCCGGCACCGCCATCGGCGAGGCCGTCTTCAACGCGCTGGAGTCGGTGCGCTCCTTCGACCAGCAGGCCGCCACCGACCCGCCGCCGGCCGCGATCGTGCTGCTGTCCGACGGCGACAACACCTCGGGCCGCTCCGTCAACGAGGCCATCGAGGCCGCCCAGCAGGCCCGCGTACCCGTCTCCACCATCGCGTACGGCACCCAGGAGGGCACCGTCGACATCGACGGCAGGCCCGTGAACGTCCCGGTCAACAAGCAGACACTCCAGTCGCTCTCCGACGGCACCAGCGGCCGCGCCTACGCCGCCGAGTCCGGCAGCGAGCTGCGCGAGGTCTACGAGCAGATCGGCACCTCGCTCGGCTACAAGCTGGTCAGCCAGGAGATCACCCAGTGGTTCATCGTGGCCGCCATCCTGGCCGGACTGCTGGTGGCGGGCGCGGCTGTCCTGTTCGGTTCGCGGATCCCGTAACGTTTGGCGACGTGGCCCACTACTTCTCCGAGCAGCCGAAGACCGCGAGCAGGCCGGGATCCGTCGATCTGGTCCTGCCCGACCTGCACCTGCGGCTGGAGACCGACAGCGGGGTGTTCTCCCCCGAGCGGGTCGACACCGGCACGCGGGTGCTGCTGGAGAGCGTTCCGCCGCCGCCGCAGGAGGGCGACCTGCTCGACCTGGGCTGCGGCTACGGGCCGATCGCGCTGACCATGGCCACGCGGGCGCCCGGGGCGACCGTGTGGGCCGTCGACGTGAACCGACGTAGCCTGGAGCTGACCGAGCGTAACGCTCAGGCCGCGCGCCTTTACAAAGTAAAATCAGTGCATGTCGATGAAGTGCCAGATGATGTGAGATTTCAAGCCATCTGGTCCAACCCTGCGATCCGGATCGGGAAGCAGGCGCTGCACGAGATGCTCACCAGGTGGCTCACCCGGCTGACCCCCGACGGCGTCGCCTACCTGGTCGTCCAGAAACACCTCGGCTCCGACTCCCTGCAGCGCTGGCTCGGCGAGCAGGGCTGGCAGGTCTCCCGCGAGGCCAGCCGGGCCGCCTACCGCATACTGAAGGTGACCCGATGAGAAGGCAACTGCGCCCCACCGACGTCAAGCGGCTCAACCGCACCTGGCGCAGGAACACCCAAAACCGCCTGGGCCTGATCATCGAGTCGGTCACCGGGCCGTTCAACATCGGCTCGATCTTCCGCAGCGCGGCGGCGTTCGGCGTCGACGAGATCTGGCTGGCGGGCAACGCCACCCCGCCCACCAACCCCAAGGCCGGCAAGACGGCGCTGGGCACCGAGCGGCTGGTCACCTGGCACGAGGGCGTTCCCGCCACCGAGGCGGTCAAGGCCGCCAGGGAGGCGGGGTTCACGGTGCTGGCCATCGAGCTGACCGCCGAGGCGGTGCCGCTGCACCGGGCCGACCTCGGCCGCGACGTGTGCCTGGTGGTCGGCAGCGAGGACCACGGCTGCTCCCCCGCCCTGCTCGACGCCGTCGACGGCGCCTGCTACATCCCGCAGGTGGGGCGGGTGGGCTCGTTCAACGTCGCGGTCGCGGCGGCCATCGCGCTGGCCGAGGCGCGACGCCAGGAATGGCAGAATCTCGCCGATTCGTAACCGCACCGTTCATCAGAGAAGGGCATACTTCTGGACGTGCTGAGCCGTCGATTCCCCTTCCTCGACCATCCGGTCCCGCTGGCCTTCGCGCACCGGGGAGGGGCGGTCGAGGGCGCGGAAAACTCCGTCGCCGCGTTCGAACGGGCGGTCGCGCTCGGCTACACCTACCTGGAGACCGACGCGCACGCCACCTCCGACGGCGTGCTGCTGGCCTTCCACGACCACACGCTCGACCGCGTGACCGACCAGCGGGGCCGCATCTCCGAGCTGCCGTACCGGGCGGTCCGGCAGGCCCGCATCGGCGGGGTGCACGAGATCCCGCTGCTGGAGGACCTGCTCGGCACCTGGCCAGGGGTCCGCTTCAACATCGACGTCAAGGAGGGCGCGGCCATCGCCCCGCTGGCCGAGGCGATCCGGCGGACCAACGCCCACGACCGCGTCTGCCTGACCTCCTTCTCCGACGAGCGCCTGGCGGCGGCCAGGAGGGCGATGGGCAGGGAGGTGTGCTCGGCGCTCGGGCCGCGCGGCGTGGCGCTGCTGCGGGCCGCCGCCGCCACCTCCGGCTACGGCCGCCTGCTGACCCGCCTGTCACAGGCCGGGGTCCCGTGCGCGCAGGTGCCGGTGGGCTTCCGCGGGCTGCGCGTCACCACCCAGCGCCTGGTCCGTACGGCGCACGCCATCGGCATGCAGGTGCACGTGTGGACGATCAACGACCCGGTGCGCATGGAGCACCTGCTCGACCTGGGCGTCGACGGCATCATGACCGACAACGTCATCGGCCTGCGCGACGTGCTGGAGCGGCGCGGCCTGTGGCATCCGGGCCTGGCCGCCTGACACGCCGCACCACCGCAACACCGCACGACACCGCCGTACGGCACCGCCGCAGTACATAGAAACCCCCGGCCCCCCGCCGCAGAGGAGCGACCCGACACCATGCCCGCACCCGCGCCCCCCGCGGCCCTCGACGACTCCCCCGCAGCGCGCCGCCGCGAGCAGCGCGGGTGGTACTTCTACGACTGGGCCAACTCCGCCTTCTACACCACGGTCATCTCGGTCTTCCTCGGCCCGTACCTGATCCCGGTCGCCAAGACCGCGGCCTGCGCGAAAGACTTCCCCGGCGTGGCCTCCGCCACGTGCGTGGAGACCTTCGACGAACTGGCCGCCGCCAACCCCGGGCTCGGCTACGTCGACGTGCTGGGCGCCGACATCCGCCCGGCCGCGTTCTTCGGGCTGATCACCACGGTCGCGGTGTTCCTGCAGATCGTGTTCCTGCCGATCGTGGGCGCGCTGGCCGACCACACCGGGCGCAAGCGGGAGATGCTCGGCGGCTTCGCCTACGTCGGGGCGCTGGCCACGATGGCGCTGTTCTTCGTCGAGGGCGACCGCTACATGCTGGGCGGGGTCCTGTTCGTGCTGGCCAACCTGGCCTACGGCTCCTCGGTCGTGGTCTACGACTCGTTCCTGCCGCAGATCTCCACCGCCCGGGAACGCGACGGCGTCTCCTCGCGCGGCTGGGCCATCGGCTACCTCGGCGGCGGCCTGCTGCTGGCACTCAACCTGGTGCTCTTCCTCCAGCACGAGAGCCTGGGCCTGACCGAGGGCATGGCGGTGCGCATCTGCATGATGTCGGCGGGCCTGTGGTGGGCCACGTTCACGATCATCCCGCTGCTGCGGCTGCGCAACCGGCGGGTGCCGGCCCACGAGGGCACGGCGGTGCGCTCGGTCGGGGGCAGCTTCCGTCAGCTCGGGCGTACGCTGGCCGAGCTGCGGCGCTACCCGCTGACGCTGCTGTTCCTGGTGGCGTACCTGGTCTACAACGACGGCGTGCAGACCGTCATCGGCAACAGCGCCGCGTTCGCCTCCGAGGCGCTCAAGCTGGAGCAGACGGTGCAGATCACGGCGATCCTGATGGTGCAGTTCGTGGCGTTCTTCGGGGCGCTGCTGCTGGGGTGGCTGGCCCGCCGGATCGGGACGAAGCGGACCGTGCTGGCGAGCCTGGTGCTGTGGACGGCGATCGTGGCGATGGCCATGTTCGTCGCCGAGGGGCAGGCGCTGCAGTTCTACCTCATGGCGTTCGCGATCGCGATCGTGCTGGGCGGCACGCAGGCGTTGTCGCGCTCGCTGTTCTCCCAGGTGATCCCGAAAGGGCGCGAGGCCGAATACTTCAGCCTGCTGCAGATCAGCGACAAGGGCTCGGCGTTCATCGGCTCGCTGACGGTCACGATCGCGCTGCAGCTCACCAACAGCTACCGCATCGCCATCATGTCCATGGTGATCTTCTTCGTGATCGGGTTCGTGCTCCTCGCCCTGACCAACCTGCCCAAGGCCATCCGCGCGGCCGGCAACGAGGTGCCCGAGCGCGTCTGACCTCCCGACAGGAGAAGCCGGCCGGGCCCGGGCGCCCACGAGCATCGTGCCAGGGCCCCGGGCCGCGCCTTGCCCGCGTTCGGCCAGGCTGAGCCCAGATCCTCGCCCCCTCGTCACCCGCGCCCGCAGGGCGTAGAGAGCGACCACCTATCCAAAGAGAGAGCACTGCTCTTGACATCGGCGCACCATGACGAGAGCATTGCTCACGCAATAGAGCAACGCCCTCTCCAAGGAGCACTGATGGCCTCCCGGCTCACCTCCGCCGCCTTCGCCGGTGGCGGCGTCCTCTTCCTCCTCTATCCCGCCCTGCGCCCCTCCGGCGACGACGCGGCGGCCATGGCCTCCACCGGCTGGGTCGCCGGGCACGCCGCCGCCATGCTGGGGTTCGTCCTGCTCGGGCTGGCCGTGCTCGGGCTGCACCAGGTGCTCGGCGACCGGCTCTCGCTGCGGGCCGCCGTGGTCACCTGGATCGGCGCGGGCCTGACGCTGCCGTACTACGGGGCCGAGGACTTCGGCCTGTACGTCATCGCCCGGCGCTCCCTGCGTGACGGGGCGCCCGAGCTGATGGAGCTGGCCGGGGAGTTCAGGTTCGGGCTCGTCCCGGCCACCATGTTCGCCGCCGGGCTGGTGCTGCTGGCCGTCGGCGCGATCATGGCGGCGGTGTCGATCTGGCGCTCGGACCGCCTGCCGAAGTGGAGCGGAACGCCGCTGGCGCTGGGGTTCGCGCTGTTCATCCCGCAGTTCTTCGGGCCCTATCCGCTACGCGTCGTACACGGTGCCCTCATCATGATCGGCGGGCTCTGGGCGGCCGCCGTGCTGTGGCGGGCGGCAGATCATCGAGCCGGCTCCGCCGCATAAGCGCAGTACAGGGGCGGGGTCTGCGAACGTGTGAAGAACCGAGGCCCCAAGCGCGATTGGATCACCCCGCGGGTGGGAATCCCATCACGGTACCAAGCGTTAGACACCGTGGGAGACAGACCCCCCACGCAAGGGGGCCCTGTAGGAGGCATTGAGACATGGGCGAGCGCGCGCTTCGTGGCACCCGGCTCGGGGCAACCAGCTACGAGAACGACCGTAACACGGATCTGGCCCCGCGCCAGGAGGTGTCCTACACCTGTCCTAAGGGTCATTGTTTCGAGGTTCCGCTTGCCGCCGAGGCTGAGATCCCCGCCACCTGGGAGTGCCGCATGTGCGGTGCGACGGCGGTGCGGGTCGACGGCGAGCAGCCGGAGTCGAAGAAGACCAAGCCCCCACGGACACACTGGGACATGCTTCTGGAACGGCGGTCCATCGAAGACCTTGAGGAGGTGCTCAACGAGCGGCTCGCAGTGCTGCGGGCCCAGCGTCGTAAGAGCGCCTGACCTCCTCTCACGGTGAACCCCCGGGCACCCGGTGCCCGGGGGTTTCTGCTGTGCGCGCCGCCACGTGCCCCTCAGCGGCCCCACGAGCCCGCAGGGACCGCTGAGCGATCCGCTGAACGTCTACGAGTCGCGGTCTTCCCTGATGACCTCGCCGTGTACCACCCGGCCGCCCTGGGGCGCGTCAGCGCCGGGGAAGCCGGGGGCCGGCGGGAAGAGGTTCGCGTAGGGGGAGGCGGCGGCCATCCGCTTCATCCGCCGCTTGAAGAACCAGGAACCCAGGCGGCGCATCATCGGCCGGGTGAACGGGATCAGGCACAGAAAGCCGAAGATGTCGGTGAAGAAGCCCGGCGTCAGCAACAGGGTGCCGCCCACCAGGATGATGCCGCCGTCGGCCAGCTCGCGCTCGGGCATGCGGCCCGACTGGAGCGTCTCCTGCAGCGCCCGCCAGGCCCGGCGACCCTCGCGCCGCACCAGCCAGGCCCCCAGGAGGCTGTCGGCGATGAGCAGCGCGACGGTGGACGGCGCGCCGATCACCGACCCGACCTGGATCAGCAGCCAGATCTCCAGAACCGGGACCAGCAGGAACGCCAGGAACAGCAGGAGCCGCATCGTTTCCTCGTTTCGCACGCGCGCGTTACAGCAAGAACAACGCCCGGGATCCGCCGGTCGTTCCGTGCATGCCGCCATTTCGCGCATCCCCCGGGCCCGCCAGGCAGGCGGTCTTCCGCGGGGACGGCGTGGCCCCTGAGCCCTTCGGAGGGCCGCGCACCGGTCGCGGGGCGGCGACCTTCAGCCCCTCGTCAGTCGCGGGGCGGCGAGCCCTTGAGGCGCTTGGGCAGGCCGGTGACGCCCCACATCCCGATCCGCCACAACGCCTCGGACATGACCTTGCCGCTCATCTTGCTCTTGCCGACCGTCCGCTCCACGAACGTGATCGGCACCTCCACCACCCGCAGCCCGTGCCGCGACGTACGCAGGGTCAGGTCGACCTGGAAGCAGTAGCCCTGCGACTCCACCCCCGACAGCCCGACCTTCTCCAGCGTGGCGGCCCGGTAGGCGCGGAAACCGGCGGTCGCGTCGCGCACGGGCAGCCCGAGCATGACCCGGGTGTAGATGTTGGCGCCCTTGGACAGCAGCTCGCGCCGCTGCGGCCAGTTGACGACCTTGCCGCCGGGCACGTAACGCGAGCCGATGGCCAGATCCGCGCCCTCGGCCAGCGCCTCCAGCAGCTTCGGCAGCTCCTCGGGCTGGTGGGAGCCGTCGGCGTCCATCTCGACCAGGACGTCGAAGCCCTCCTCCAGCCCCCAGTGGAACCCGGCGATGTAGGCGGCGCCCAGGCCCTGCTTGCCCGGCCGGTGCAGGACGTGCACCTGGTCGTCGCCGGCGGCGAGCGCGTCGGCGACCTCACCGGTGCCGTCGGGGCTGTTGTCGTCGGCCACGAGCACGTGGGCGTCGGGCACGGCCGCGCGCACCCGTTCGACGATCGCCGCCAGGTTGTCACGCTCGTTGTAGGTCGGCACGACGACGAGCACCCGTCCGAGAGTCTCCATCATCCGTTCCTCATCCGATCGACACGCCGCCTGCCGCGCCACGCGGCGACTCCTGCCGCCGCCGCTCCCATCACCATCAATGCCCACTCGGGAAGTGCGCCCACCCTGGTGGCAAGCGTTTCCTGAGTGCGTACGGGCACCTTGACCACGTTCATGTCAGCGACACGCTCGCGGGTCTGCCAGGAGACCTTACCGTCAGGCGTGACATATGCCGAGATACCGGTGGTCGCGGCGGTCACGACGGCCCGGTTGTGCTCGACGGCGCGCAGCTTCGACATGGCCAGTTGCTGGGGCGGAAGGTTGGACAGGGCATAGGAGGCGTTGTTGGTCTGTACGACAAGGGGGGTGCCGCCGGCGCGCACGGTGCCGCGTACGGTGTCGTCGTAGGCGACCTCGTAGCAGTTGACCGCGCCGACCGTGACCGGCCCCATCTTCAGGTCGCCCGGCCGGTCGCCCGCGATCGACTGCCTGCCGACCAGGCTCGCCCGTTCCCACAGGGCCAGCACGATCTCCTTGAACGGCGTGTACTCCCCGAACGGCACCAGGTGTTGCTTGTCGTAGTAGTCGCCGGGGCCGGTGACCGGGTCCCACACGAGGCTGCGGGTGGCCCGGTGCTCGTCGCCGATCGCGACCACGGCCCCGACGAGCGTGGGCACGCCGACGTCCTGGACCGAGTCGTGGATGATCCGGCGGGCGGTCTCGTCGCGGTAGGGGTCGATGTCGGTGGAATTCTCCGGCAGGACGACCAGGTCGGGCTTGGGCAGCTTGCCGTCGCGGACGGCCTGGGCCAGGCGCTTGGTCTCGTTGGCGTGGTTCCTGAGGACGACGGCGGGCTCGTCGCCGAGCGCGTACATGCCCTGGCCGGGGACGTTGCCCTGCACGATGCCGATGTTGACCGTACGGCCCTCGTCGCCCGGCCTCGGGATCATCACGCCCAGCACGGGCACGGCCAGCGCCAGGGCCAGCGGGACCGCCCTGCGCACCACCGTGGCCCGCCCGCCCAGCACCACGTGGGCCAGGAGCGCGCCGCACAGCGCGACGGCGAACGACACCAGCGGCACCCCGCCCAGCGCGGCGTAGGAGGTGAACATCGACTCGCCCTGGCTGAACCCGGCCCGCGCCCACGGGAACCCGCCGATGGGCACCAGGCCGCGGGCCCACTCCATGAGCACCCACAGGCCGCCGAACCACAGGGGCCAGGCGGGCAGCCGGTACACGTAGGAGGCCAGGACGGCCATGGCGGCGTAGAAGAGGCTCTCGGTGCCGACCAGCATGAGCCAGACGTCGTCGCCGATCGTGCGCACCCAGGCGACGGTGGGCAGCAGGAACACCGCGCCCGCCAGGTAGCCGAGCCAGGCGGCCCGCCTGGGACGGGTGCGGTAGAGCGAGCCCGCGACGAGGCCGATGCCCAGGGGGGCGCACGGCCACCAGTCGAGCGGCGGGAAGGCGGTGAAGAGCGCCAGCCCACCGGCGACGGCCGCGACGACCCTGACCGCCGTCACCCACCGCGCCTCGGCCCCGGCCTCCGCCCCGGCGACCTCACGCGCCTCTCCCCCACCGGCACCACCGCCATCGGCAGCGGGAACGCCGCCAGGCTCGGGCGTGGCGCCGGGCTCGGACGGGGCCTGCGGCGGGGTGGCGGCGCCGTCGGGCACAGGTGGAGGCGCCTCACCCTGGGCGGGTTCGTGTGCGGGGCCCCGCCCGGTCGTGGGCGGTAGGCTCGTTCGATCCTGAACCACTCCGGGGTCTCCTCGCCACCTCGCAAAAGCCTGCTTGCGAAAACGCTACCGCCCCCGGACCGCACTCAGGCCGACGCGGCCCAGGAAAGATCGGAACGTCGGCCCCGGCCGGGCCGCGAGTGACACGAGAAGGAGGGGCCGGCAGGGTGATCCCGCGAGTGAACGGGACCACCCGGCGCAAGGGCGGCCCTGCGCACGAGAGCGGGAAGAGGGCCCGGAAACCCTTCGGACCGGACCCGTCTCGTCGGCGGCGAGCGCGGAATTCCGTTGTCTACTGGGCTGCCGGGCCCGTCCCGGGTCCAACCCCCCGCCCGGTTGGGGTGCCCCGACTCGACGGACCGACGGCCCTGCACCTGGCTGTGTGGACGGAGTCACGCTCCGTCACGGACGCAGGATCCGACGATGTCAGAGACGGCCAACCGGCCAAGTCCCGTGCTGGACTGCGCAGCAAACTACCGACTCCACCTCAGATGTCAACCGTGTCCCGATCAGCAGAAACATCAAGTTTTCGCAGGTAGGACATGTTTGGCCGGTGCCACCAAAGCCGGTCAAAGCCCATTAGCGGTGCTCGTGGACCGGGTTGGCAAGCCCCGCAAAGCCGGTGAGAGCGGCCGTTCGTGAACGACCCCCAGCCGCTGTGTCGCACGCGTGAGCGCGACGTAGAGGTCGCTCGGCCCGCGCGGCGACTGGGCGGCGATGAGGTCGGGCTCGGCGACGATGACCGAGTCGAACTCCAGCCCCTTGGCGTCCGCCACGCCCATGACGGTGACGGGGGCGTCCAGCGCCTCGGCCCCCCTGGCCCGGCCGGCCCCTGGCACGACGACGACGGCGCCGGACACGGTGGCGGCCACCTCGGCCCCGAGGACGGTCAGCAGCTCGTCGGGGACGACCACGGCGACCTTGCCGCCCTCCCCCGCCTCCGCCTTGGCCAGCTCGGACAGCGCGGGCAGCGGCGCCGACCACGGCCGCACCCCCAGCTCGCGCACGGACGTGGGGGCCTCCAGCGCCGGGTCGATGGTGGCCAGGACGCGGGCCGCCACCGCCATCAGCTCCACCGGCGTGCGGTAGTTGACGGTCAGGCGCTCCTGCCGCCAGCGCCCGGCCACGTACGGGTCGAGCACCTCCGCCCACGAGCGGGCCCCGGCGGCCGAGCCGGTCTGGGCGATGTCGCCGACGATCGTCATCGACCGGGTCGGGCAGCGCCGCATGACGGCCCGCCACGCCATCGGCGACAGCTCCTGCGCCTCGTCCACGATCACGTGCCCGTAGGCCCAGGTGCGGTCGGCGGCGGCGCGTTCGGCGGTGGTGAGGTAGGGGCCGCCGCCGCGCTGCCGCTCGGCCAGGCGTTCGGCCTCCATGACGTCGGACAGGCCGGTCAGCTCCAGCACCTCGCGGGCGTAGGCCAGCTCGGCCTCGCGCTCGCTCTCCTCCGCCTGGCGGGCGGCGGCGAGCTCCTCCTCGGCCTGCAGCGCGCTGGCGCGCAGCACCTGCTCGTCGATGTCGCCGAGCAGCTCGGCGGCCTCGTCGAGCAGCGGCACGTCGGACTCGGTCCACTCCCCTCCGTCGCGGCGCAGGAGCCGGCGCTCCTCGGGGGTGAGCGCGGCGGCGGCGTGGCCGAGGCGCTCGGGGGAGCTGTACAGGCCCAGCAGGAGGCGCTGCGGCGTCAGGTACGGCCACAGCCGGTTGAGCGCGGACTTGACCACCGGCTCGGTACGCAGCTCCTCCCGCAGGTCGCCCAGCTCCTCCTCGTCGATGAGCCCCTTGCCGATCTTGCGGGCCTGCTGCCTGGCCAGCCCGTTGAGCAGGGACCGGACGAACACGGCGCGGGCCTGGTTGTGCGGGCGGCGCGAGCGGGCCGCCTTGTTCCTGGCGGTCTCCAGCATGGCGCGGTCGAGGGTGAGCGTGATGCGGCCGACGGTCAGCTCGATGGGGCGGCGCGGCACCTTCTGCCGGTCGCGTACGGCCCTGGCGAGCACCTCGGCCATGCGCAGGTCGCCCTTGAGCGCGGCGACCTCGGGACGCTCCCTGACGGTGGCGGTCACGCCGGGGTACAGCTCCCCGACCGTGGACAGCAGCACGTCGGTCTCGCCGAGCGAGGGCAGCACCTGCTCGATGTAGCGCAGGAAGGTGAGGTTGGGCCCGAGGATGAGCACGCCGCGCCGCTCCAGGCGCTCGCGGTGGGTGTAGAGGAGGTACGCGGCGCGGTGCAGGGCCACGACGGTCTTGCCGGTGCCGGGGCCGCCCTGCACGACCAGCACGCCGTTGAGGTCGCTGCGGATGACGCGGTCCTGCTCGGCCTGGATGGTGGCGACGATGTCGCGCATGCGGCCCGTGCGCCGCTCGTCGAGCGCGGCCAGCAGCGCGGCCTCGCCGTTGAGCGTGGCGCGGTCGTCCTCGGTGAGCGAGTCGAGGTCGAGCAGGTCGTCGTCGACGCCGATCACGCTGCGGCCCTTGGTCTGCAGGTGGCGGCGCCTGGTCACGCCCATGGGCGCGGCCGGGGTGGCCCGGTAGAACGGCTGCGCGACCGGCGCCCGCCAGTCGATGAGCAGGCGGAGCTGGTCGTCGTCGGTGATGCCGAGCTTGCCGATGTACAGGCGACCCTCGTCGAGGTCGTCCAACCGTCCGAAAACCAGGCCGCGCTCGACCGCCCAGAGCCGGGCGAGGCGGGAGGCGTACATGTCGGCGAACGTGTCACGCTCGGACCGGTTCTGCATCGTGCCGACGGCGCCCGTGGCCAGCACCTCCTTGAGCTGCCGCTGGGTACGCTCGCGCAGCGTGTCGAGGCGGTCGTACAGACGGGTGACGTACTCCTGCTCTTTCGCGAGCTCCGTTTGACGACTTGCCGCCTGACCGTTAATGTGGTTAATGGGACACTCCGGGCCAGTCTGCTTGTTGTTACGACAAACGATGACATTAGCATGCCTGTCGAGGCACTCCCATCCACTTTCCCCCTTTCCCGCGTTCGGTTACGTCTTGGTTTCGCCCCTTGACCGCCACCCGCGGGCTTTTTTATGGTCGTCCAGAGTTAGGAAACTTTCCTAACCTAGATGTCCATCTCAATTGGAGGAGAACGCCGTGAGCGGTCCGGTTCCGGGGACCCCCAGTCTGCTACGTGCGATCAATGATCGCGCCGCATTGCAGGCCCTCCTCGAACGCGGCCCGCTGACCAGGCCCGAGATCGGCGCGCTCACGGGGCTGTCCAAGCCCACGGCCTCCCAGCTCCTGTCCCGGCTGCAGCAGGCGGGCCTGGTCGTGCTGGACGGCGTCAGAGAGGGCCTGCCGGGGCGCACGGCGGAGGTCTACCGGATCAACCCGGCGGCGGCGTACGTGGGCGCGCTCGACGTCACCCCCGACCGGATCGAGGCCAGGGTGGCCGACATCACCGGCACGGTCGTCGGCGAGCACACGCTGCCGACGCCGCGCCGTCCCCCCGGGGAGTTGGTCGACCGGCTCAACGCCGCGCTGCTCGGCACGCGGCCGCCGGACAAGCTGCGCCGGGTGGTGATCGGCGTGCAGGCCGCCATCGACCCGTCCACGGGGCGGCTCGGCTACGCCGCGGCCAAAGACGTGCCCGGCTGGCAGATGCCCGACCTGGTGCCGGCGCTGAGCGCCGGGCTCGGCGTCCCCGCCGACGTGGAGAACAACGTCAACCTGGCCGCGGTGGCCGAGCAGGCGCACGGCGCGGCGCGCGGTCACCGCGACTTCGTGCTGCTGTGGGCCGACGAGGGCATCGGCGCGGCCATCGTGCTGGGCGGGCGCATGCACCGGGGCGCCACGGGAGGCGCGGGCGAGGTGGGCTACATGCCGACCCCGGGCGCGCCGACCGCCCGCGAGTCGGGCCGCTACGCCAACCACGGCTACCAGGCGCTGACCGGCGGCACGGTCGTGCTGAAGCTGCTGCGCTCGTACGGCGTGCGCGGCGCCGACTTCCGCCACGCCGTCGCCAACGCCGTACGCGCGGCGGCGGGCGGCGGCCAGAAGGCCGACGACGCCAGGGCCGGGCTGCGGGACATCGCCGCCCGCCTGGCCGTGGGCCTGGCCGCCATCACGTCCGTCGTCGACCCCGAGCTGATCGTGCTGACCGGCGGCGTGGTGCTGCCGGGCGGCGAGACCCTGCGCGAGCTGGTCGAACACGAGCTGCACGCGCTCAGCATCCCCCAACCCCGAGTACGCCTGTCCAGCGTCGAGGGCAACCCGGTGCTGGCCGGCGCCCTCGACCTCGCCCTCGCCGCCGTCCGCGACGAGGTGTTCAGCTCGACAGTTCCATCGTGAGCAGGAGGCACCCCCCGTGCGCTTCGTCCCCCTGGCGGCCGCCGCCGTGCTGGCGCTGACCGCGTGCACCGCGAACCGGGAGGCCGGGCCGTCGCTCGGCGCCCAGCCCAGACCCTCAGGGTCGGCCTCCCAGGCCCTGCCGGCCGCCACACTGGAGCTGTGGCACGGCTTCTCGACCGACGCCGAGGTCAAGGCGTTCGAGGACGCCATCGCCGGCTTCAACCGGAAATTCCCGCAGATCACCGTCAAGGCCGTCAAGGGCGTCCAGGACGATCAGATCACCCAGGCGATCCGGGGTGGCCGGGCGCCCGACGTGGCGGCCTCGTTCACCACCGACAACGTGGCCCAGTGGTGCAGGTCGGGATCGTTCCAGGACCTCACGCCGGTGATCGGGCAGGACGGCGTGGATCTGTCGGTGCTGCCGGCGGTGGCGCGTTCGTACACGGCGTTCGAGGGCAGGCAGTGCACGCTGCCGCTGCTGGCCGACGCGTACGGGCTCTACTACAACAGGGCCCTGATGAAGGGCGAGGAGCCGCCCAAGACGCTGAGCGAGCTGACCGAGCTGGCCAAGAAGCTCACGGTCAGGAACGCCGACGGCGAGATCGAGGTGGCGGGCTTCATCCCGAGCGTCCAGTACTACGAGAACAGCCCCAGCCACCTCGGCCCCATGGTGGGCGCGAAGTGGTACAACGACGACGGCACCTCGGCCATCGCTTCCGACCCTGCCTGGAAGAAGCTGCTGACCTGGCAGAAGGAGCTGATCGACTGGTACGGCCACGACCGGCTCGAACGCTTCCGCAAGAGCCTGGGCGACGAGTGGAGCGCCGAGCATCCCTTCTACAAGGGCAAGGTGGCCATGGTCCTCGACGGCGAGTGGCGCAACGCCATGATCGCCAATGAGGCGAAGGACCTCGACTACGGCACCGCTCCCCTGCCCGTCGCCGACGACAGCCCCGACCTGTACGGCAGCGGCTTCACCGCGGGCACCGTGATCGGCGTGCCGAAGGGCGCCAAGCATCCGCAGCACGCCTGGGAGCTGATCAAGCACCTGACCATGGACACCGGCTCGCTGGTGACGCTGTCGAACGCGCTGCGCAACGTCCCCACCACGAAGGCGTCGATGGACTCGCCCGACCTGGCCAAGGACGCGAACTTCGCGACCTTCCTCGACATCTTCGCCCATCCCAAGACCTCGACCCTGCCCGCCAGCGTCAACAGCTTCTTCAACCAGGAGGCGTTCTCGTCCTTCATCACCAAGTGGGAGAAGGGCGACGTGCCGGACCTGGACGCCGGGCTGCGAGGCGTCGACAAGCTGATCAACGACAAGCTGAAGCTCTCCGGGGGCTGAGGTGGCCACCGTGCTCTCCGCATCCGTCTCTGGGCCCGTCTCCGGGCCTTTCTCTGGACCGCCGCGGCGGCGCGGGAGCGGCCTGCGGGCCCTCGTCTGGCTGTCGCCGTGGCTGGTCGGTGTGTCGGTCTTCTTCGTCTATCCGCTGCTGTCGACGGTGTACTTCTCCTTCCACCGCTACGACATGTACACCCTGGAGTTCATCGGGCTGGACAACTACCGCTACCTGCTCCAGGACCCCAGGGTGCTCACCTCGGCGGGCAACACGCTGTGGCTGGTGCTGATCATGGTTCCGGCCACGGTGCTGTTCTCGCTCGCGCTGGCCCAGCTCGTGATCAGGCTCAAGGCGGGAACCGGGCTGTTCCGGACGATCTTCTACCTGCCTTCGCTGGTCCCGGCGGCGGCGGGGACGATCACGTTCGTGTTCCTGCTGAACCCGTCGACGGGGCCGTTGAACCAGTTCCTGGCGCTGTTCGGCGTCCAGGGGCCCGACTGGTTCGGCGACCCGGCCTGGTCCAAGCCCAGCCTGACGCTGCTGTCGCTGTGGGGCTGCGGCCAGCTCGCGGTGATCTTCATGGCGGCGCTGCTCGACGTGCCCAGGCACCTGTACGAGGCCGCGGCCATCGACGGCGCCGGCCCGTGGCGACAGTTCCGCAGCGTGACGCTGCCGATGATCGCGCCCGTGCTGATGTTCAGCCTGGTGACGAACGTCATCTACGCCCTGCAGTACTTCACGCAGGCGATGATCGCCTCCCGGGTGGCCTCGGGCGTGACCGACTCGCCGGGCAGCTCGTTCAGCCCCGGCTACCCCGACGAGTCGCTGCTCACCCTGCCGCAGTGGCTCTTCCAGGCCGGGTTCCGCGACTACTCGATGGGCTACGCCTGCGTGCTCGCGCTGCTCCTGTTCGCCACGTCGATGATCTTCACGTCGATCCTGCTGCGCCAGTTCCGCCGGGTCGAGGAGGACGCATGAGCGCCACGATCACCGCGCCGCCGGGCCGGGCCGTGGCGCGCGGCCCGCGGCTCGACGGGGCCAGGGCGCGCAGGCGGCGGCTGCTGTCGTGGGTGGCCACGCACGCGCTGGCCATCGCGCTGGCGCTGATGTTCCTGGCGCCGATCGTGTTCATCGCGCTGACCGCGCTGATGACCGACCAGCAGGCGCTGACCAGCGACCTGTGGCCGCGGAGCTGGAACTGGGCGAACTTCGCCGAGGTGTTCGAGAAGTCGCTGCTGCTGCGGTGGGCGGGCAACACGTTCATGTACGCGGCGCTCGGCACGCTGTTCACCGTGTTGTCGTCGGTGCCGGTGGCGTACGCGCTGGCCCGGTTCCGCTTCCGGGGGCGGCGGGCGGCCTTCCTCCTGGTCGTCACGGCCATGATGCTGCCGCCGCAGGTCGTCGCGGTGCCGATCTACCTGGTGTGGGCGCGGCTGGGGCTGACCGACAGCCTGTGGCCGCTGATCCTGCCGCTGCTGCTCGGCGACGCGTTCTCCATCTTCCTGCTGCGGCAGTTCCTGATCACGATCCCGCGCGACTACACCGACGCGGCGAAGGTGGACGGCTGCTCCGACTTCAGGACGCTGGTCAGGGTGATCCTGCCGATGGCCCGCCCGGCGGTCGCCGCGGTGGCGCTCTTCCAGTTCTTCTACTGCTGGAACGACTACTACGGGCCGCTGCTGTACGCGGGCGTCGAGCAGGAGAACCTGACGCTCTCGCTCGGCCTGGCCACGTTCAAGGCGTTCCACAGCGTGCAGTGGAACCTCACCATGGCGGCCACCCTCCTGGTGACCGCACCGGTGATCATCGTGTTCTTCTTCGCCCAGCGGGTGTTCATCGAGGGCGTGACGTTGACGGGAGTGAAAGGTTGAGACTCGCGGTGGTCGGGGGCGGCTCGACGTACACGCCGGAGCTGGTCGACGGGATCGCGCGGCTGCGCGACGAGCTGCCGGTGACCGAGCTGGTGCTGATCGATCCGGACCCCTCGCGGCTGGAGCTGGTGGCGGGGGTGTCGCGGCGCATGCTGGCGCACGCGGGACACCCGGCGCGGGTGGTGGCCACCTCCTCGGTGGCCGAGGGGGCGGCGGGGGCGCGGGCGGTGCTGTTCCAGCTCAGGGTGGGCGGGCAGGCGGCCCGCGAGGTGGACGAGACGCTGCCGCTGCGCTGCGGATGCGTGGGGCAGGAGACGACGGGCGCGGGCGGGCTGGCCAAGGCGCTGCGTACGGTGCCGGTGGTGCTGGACCTCGCCGCCACCGTACGCTCGGTCGCCCCCGAGGCGTGGATCGTGGACTTCACCAACCCGGTCGGCATCGTCACCAGGGCGCTGCTGGACGCCGGGCACCGGGCCATCGGCCTGTGCAACGTGGCGATCGGCGTCCAGCGCCGGATGGCGGCCGGGCTGGGCGTGGACCCGGCGCGCGTCTCCCTGGGCCACGTCGGGCTCAACCACCTGACCTGGGTGCGGGCGGTGCACCTCGACGGCGAGGACGTCCTGCCCGCGCTCCTGCGCGAGCACGCGGACGAGCTGGCCGAGGGCCTGGGCCTGCGCCCCGAGCTGCTGCGGCGGCTGGGCTCGATCCCGTCCTACTACCTGCGCTACTTCTACGCCCACGACGCGGTGGTGCGCGAGCAGCGCGCGAAGCCGTCGCGGGCGGCCGAGGTCGCGGAGATGGAGGCGCGGCTGCTGGAGCTGTACGCGGACCCGGCCGTGGTGACCAAGCCCGAGCTGCTGTCCCAGCGGGGCGGCGCGTTCTACTCGGAGGCGGCGGTGGCGCTGGTCGCCTCGCTGCTCGGCGACCGGGGCGACACCCAGGTCGTCAACGTGCGCAACGGCGGCACGCTGCCGTTCCTCGGTGCGGAGGCGGTGATCGAGGTGCCCGCCGCCATCACGGCCTCCGGGGCCGTGCCGCTGCCGGTGGCGCCCGTGGAGCCGCTGTACGCGGGGCTGATCGCGCACGTGTCGGCGTACGAGTCGCTCGCCCTGGCGGCGGCCCTGCACGGCGGCGCGGACCGGGTGCGCGACGCGCTGCTCGCCCACCCGCTCATCGGGCAGGACGAGCCCGCCGAGGAGCTGACCGGGCTGCTGCTGGAGGCCAACCGGGCGCACCTTCCGTGGACGGTGGGCTAGTGGGGCGTACCAGGCTCGTGCTCGCCGTGGACGGCGGCAACAGCAAGACCGACGTGGTGGTGGTGTCGGAGCACGGGGACGTGCTCGCCACCGCCCGCTCGGGCGGGTTCACGCCGCAGCGCGACGGCGTGGGCGCGGCGCTGGACGTGGTGACGGCGGCGCTGGCCACGCTGCCCGCCGGGGTGCCGCGTGCCGGCTTCGACCACGTGTCGGCCTGCCTGGCGGGCGCCGATCTGCCGGTCGAGGAGGAGGCGCTGGCCAGGGAGTTCGCCGCCCGCGGCGTCGGCGCGGACGTGGTGGTGCTCAACGACACGTTCGCGCTGCTGCGGGCGGGGGCGTCGGCCCCGTGGGGGGTGGCCGTGGTGTGCGGGGCGGGCATCAACGCGGTCGGCGTCTCCCCCGCCGGTGAGGTGGCCCGGTTCCCCGCGCTCGGGCGCATCAGCGGTGACTGGGGCGGCGGTCAGGGGCTGGCGGAGGAGGCGCTGTGGCACGCCATCCGCGCCGAGGACGGCAGGGGCGCGCCGACCGCGCTGACCGGGGTGGTCACCGCCCACTTTGGCACGGCGACGGTCGAGGAGCTGGTGCTGGGCCTGCACTTCGGCCGCGTGGACGGCGACCGCCTGCACGAGCTGACGCCGGGCGTGCTGGCCGCGGCCGGCGACGGGGACGCGGTGGCCAGGGCGCTGGTCGAGCGGCAGGCCGAGGAGGTGACGGTGCTGGCGGAGGTGTGCCTGCGGCGGCTCGGCCTGCTGGAGACCCCTGCGGAGGTGGTGCTGGGCGGCGGCCTGCTGACGGCCCGCGACCCGCTGATGACCGCGCTGCTGGACACGGGGTTCGCGCTGCGGGCACCGCGGGCCAAACTCGTGGTGGCGGAGCTGCCGCCGGTCATGGGGGCGGCGCTGCTGGGCCTGGAGCGGCTGGGCGCGGCGGACCCGGCCACCGCGCGCCTGCGCGCCCACTACGGTCCACCACGCTGACCCCGCTCACCCCCGCGCCCGTCAGGAGCCGCCGCGCTGAGACCGCTCGCCCTCGCGCCCGTCAGGAGCCGCCGCGTCCGCCTGTGTGGTCTGCTACGAGTCGTCCGAGCCGGGGGACGGCTCGGCGGCCACCTCGGGGGCGCGGTGCTCGTAGGGGGTGCTCAGCACGACCGTGGTGCGGGTCGAGACGTTGGCCGAGGCGCGGATCTGCTGCAACAGGTCTTCCAGCGCGACCGGCGAGGCCACCCGCACCTTGAGGATGTAGCTCTCGTCACCGGCCACGCTGTGGCACGCCTCGATGGCGGTCAGGTGGGCCAGCCGGTCGGGGGCGTCGTCGGGCGCGGCGGGGTCGATCGGCTTGATCGACACGAACGCGGTCAGCGGCAGCCCCACGGCGTCGTGGTCGATGATCGCGGCGTATCCGCGGACGACTCCCCGCTTTTCCAGCCTGCGTACGCGCTGGTGCACCGCTGAGACCGAGAGCCCGGTCTCCCTGGCCAGGTCGGTGAAGCTCATGCGGCCGTCGCGGGCCAGCAGCGTGACGATCCGGCGGTCGATCTCCTCCATCGGATCAAAGGTAGCCGGTGATGGTCACAACATGGTCCCGACGGGGGTGACGCCCCGCCGCATGGCGTGCTCGACCAGCGTGATGAGCACTTCCCTGCCGGAGTCGCGGCGGCGGGCGTCGCAGCGCACGATGGGGACGTCCGGCTCCAGGCCGATCGCCGAGCGCACCTCGCCCACGGTGAACGCCGAGGTGCCCTCGAAGCAGTTGAGCGCCACGATGAAGGGCTGGTCGCGCTTCTCGAAGTAGTCGACGGCGGGGAAGCAGTCTTCCAGGCGGCGGGTGTCGGCCAGCACCACGGCGCCGAGCGCGCCCATCGCCAGCTCGTCCCACACGAACCAGAAGCGCTCCTGGCCGGGGGTGCCGAACAGGTAGAGCATGTAGTCGTTGCGGATGGTGATGCGGCCGAAGTCCATCGCCACGGTGGTGGTGAGCTTGCGCTCCACGCCCGCCAGGTCGTCGACGTGCACCCCGACCTGGGTGAGCGCCTCTTCTGTGCGCAGCGGCCTGGTCTCCGACACGGCGCCCACCATGGTGGTCTTGCCCGCGCCGAATCCTCCGGCGATCAGAATCTTGATCGCGGTCGGCAGCCGCCAACGGTCTGAGCGACCGAACTCCATCCAGCACCGCCCGTACATTTCCCGCGCATGCGCGACCCCACCCCTGAGGTGCCGTGGTCAGTGGTACCTGTCAAGGCGCGCTGAGGAGGGTCGGTCCACATGCCTGGCAACGAGAACACCTTAGCAACGCCACATTTTCCACTCAAACCGCGAATTTTTACAAGAAACAAAATGTCACGGTTTGTAGCTGTAAGCGATGCCATTCGCTGATCTAACGGGAAGAGTCAAGATTTTCTGTCATGAATTCCGACAGACGCTTCACGTCGCAGGGCCGTAGCCGGGAACGCCGGTGAACCCGGCGTGGAAGCCCATCTGTCTTCGCAGGTAGGAGGCCGTACGGGGGCTGTGGAGGCGTACCGGCTCGATGAGCGTCTCGGCCTCGCGCGCCAGCTCGGCCATCGTCCCCGTCACCTCCGCCCGCTCCACGCCCAGCGCCAGCACGTTGAGGTCGCCCCAGCTCATGTCGCGGCGGTAGGAGGCGACGTCGCCCAGCAGGTGCAGGTAGCGCTGCACCTGCCTGCTGACCCCGCGCAGCTCCGCCAGATGCGCCCTCGACCAGTCGTCGGCCGTGTAGATCCAGTGCGACAGGTCCACGAAGGACGAGCCGCGGCAGTCGGCGTTGCCGACGTAGCCGGCCAGCGAGGGCAGGGCGCGCGTGTCACGCCACACCCAGGCCCTGGCCATGCCCGCCAGCATGGCGGCGAGCTGGTCGAGCCAGATCCGCTGCAGGTCGCCGAACTCCTTGACGGTGCCCAGCTCGTCGCGCAGGTCGGCGAGGAACCGGGTGACCGCCGAGCGCGGCGCGGCCCCCTCCGCCACCTCCAGGCACTCGTCCGTCAGGCGGTCGACCTGCGCGCAGGTGATCGCGGTGTGGTCGACGAGCCGGTCCACGGCGCTCACCCACAGGGCGGCGCGGTTGACGACCTTCAGCCGTTCGGCTCCGGCCCAGGGGGCGCTGAAGGCGGTGGCGAGGGTCAGGGTGTTGAAGTAGTCGGGACCGAAGGCGGCCGCCGGGAACAAACCCACATAAATCTGGGCACATCTCCGCAGATCCCTGCCACACTCGGCGGCCAGCGCACATGTCTCGCCGAGCCCGAACGCCTCGTCCAGCTCGTCGTCCGGCACCCTAGGGCCGCTCGATCGGCTCGCGGATCATGTGCGAGGGACCTCCTAACACCCCGGATATACCTGCCGGGAAATTGTTTCATGATCGCGTGCTTCCGATCAAGGCATCAGCGGAGTGGCCGATCAGCCCGCCACGCTGCCCCTTCAGGCAGGTGCCCGGCCCGCCCGGCAGGGCGGCTCTAGAGGTTTCCGCCGCCGGTGGCGTCGAGGGTGGTGCCGGTGACGAAGCTCGCGTCCGGCGAGGCGGCGAACGCGACCACACCGGCGATCTCGTCCACGTGTCCCACCCGGTTGAGCGCATGCCTGGACGCCGCGTACGCCTGCCCTTCCGGGTTGCCGCGCAGCCAGCTCGCGTTGTTGTCGGTGTCGATGATCCCGGGCGCGACGTTGTTGACCGTGATGCCGCGCGGGCCCAACTCCTTGGCCAGCGCCAGCGTGAACACCTGCACCGCGCCCTTGGTCATCGCGTACGCGATCCCCTCGGGGAAGGCGATGCGGGCCACACCCGAGGTGATGTTGACGATCCTGCCGCCGTCGGGGATGAGCGGCAGCACCTGCCGGGTGAGGAAGAACAGCCCTTTGACGTTGACGGCGAACAGCCGGTCGTACTCCTGCGGCGTCTCGTCGGCGATGGGCTTGGACATGCCGATGCCCGCGTTGTTGACGAGCACGTCGAGCACGCCGGTCTCGCTCCCCACCCGCTCCGCGAGCCGGTGCACGTCCTCCGGCACGCCCAGGTCGGCCTGCACGGCGAACGCGGTGCCGCCGTCCCGTTCGATCAGCGCGACGACCTCCTTGGCCGCCGCCTCGTCCTTGGCGTAGTTGACGGCCACGTGGAAGCCGTCACCGGCCAGGCGCAGCGCGATGGCGCGGCCGATCCCCCTGCTCCCGCCGGTCACCAGGGCAGTCCTCATCTTGCGCTCTCTTTCTTTAGTGATCGATACAGAAAACATATCATAGTGACCGCTATAGAATCGGTGCATGGCGAGACAGCGGGCATTCGACCGGGAGGCGGCGCTGGAGAGCGCGCTGCTGGCGTTCTGGCGGCACGGCTACGAGGCGACCTCGGTCGCGGAGCTCACCGCCGCGATGGGCATCAGACCGCCCAGCCTGTACGCGGCCTTCGGCGACAAGCAGCGGCTGTTCGAGGAGGCGGTACGCCGTTACCAGGCCACCTACGGCGCCTTCACCGCCCGCGCGCTCGCCGAGGAGCCGACCGGGCGCGGCGCCATCGAGCGCGTCCTGCGCGAGGCCGCCCACGAGTACGCCGGCCCGGCGCACCCGCGCGGCTGCCTGATCATCACGGCGGCGGTCAACTGCGGGCCCGAGTCGGCCGAGGTGGAGGAACTGCTGAGGGGCTTCAGGAAGGAGGCGAAGGCGGCGCTCAGGCGGCGGATCGACGACGACGTGGCGGCCGGGCGGCTGGCGCCCGGCACGGACACGGCAGGGCTGGCCACGTTCTACGCCTCGGTGATCCAGGGCATGTCCACCCAGTCGCGCGACGGCGCCACCGAGTCCGACCTCCTGCGCGTCGCCGCCCTGGCCATGTCGGCCTGGCCTGCCGAGACGGCCGGACACCGCTGACCGTTCGCGCCTCCTGACCACCGCCCCCGCCCGGTCAGAAGCCGATCAGCTCGGGAGGCGACTCGACCTGGCCCAGCACGCCCGGCAGCACCGTACGCAACGTGCCGATCCGCTCCGGCGGCAGGTCGAGGCGGATCGTGAAGACCGTCTCGGTCTCCAGCTCGTCGGCCCCCTCCGTCGTCACCTCCACCACCAGCCGGTCGCCGTCGAGCGTCAGTGCCCGCACCGCTTCGCCGGCGGCGCGCATGCCCTGCCGCGCCACCCAGTACGCCTGGTCGTAACGGCCCACGTAGAAGTGCTCGCACTCCTGATCGTCGGCCCGCTCGGCGAGGTAGAGCGTCTGGTGGCCGTGGTCCTGCTGGTAAAGGAGCACACCCGCCGTCATCCCCGCGTCCGGCGTGTAGGACATCTCCCCGTTGATCGGCGGCGGGGGCGGCGGGGGGCGGTCGTCGGAGGTGTAGAGCCAGTGGTAGTTGTCGTCGTGGTCACCGGGCAGCCCGAGGGGCACGGCGGTGGGCAGCGCCGACGACAACCAGGCGGGCGGCTCCAGGCGGGGGAAGGCGGTCAGCTCCGCCAGCGCGGCCACCGGCGGCACCTCCTCGAACGGCGGCTCGGCGGACTGGACCCGCCCCGCGTAGGCCCGGGTGCCGGCCGCGAACTCCAGCTCGCAGGTGAACCAGGTGCCGGCGCCGGCCTCGTAGGACAGCTCGCGCATGAGCTGGAACGGCTCGTCCATGCCCTCGACGGGGATCTCGCGGCCGTCGCAGGTGACGACGGTACGCGCGTACGCCCCGACCTGGTCGCGCCGGACCTCCAGGCGCGACCAGGTCGGCCCGGCGGCGGCGCGCGCGAGGTCGCCGATCTCCATCCGCCTGGCGTGCACCGCAGCATGGCGGGATCGGTGACGCCTGGTCCGCCTCGGTCGTCTCCACACAGTGATCATCTCTCCTGTCCCATGGCACGGCCTGGGGCCGCGGTGAGGTGGTCGTGCAGGCGGCGGACCTCGCGCAGCAGGCCGCTGTTGCCCTTGCGGGCGGCCATCGCTCGTACTTCGGCGATCTCGCCGCGCGCCCCGCACCACTCGGCGGCCGAGGCGGCCAGCGCCACGAACCCGCCCAGCCCGTTGCGGGGCCGCTCGCCCTCCGGGGGCAGCAGCACCGGCAGCGCCGCCGCGGCGATCTCCCACACCTGCGCGTGCGCGCCCTGACGGGCCGCGGACTCCAGCGCCGCGACCATGTCGATCATCCGTACCTCGCCGGTCGCCAGCAGCAGCCCGACCTGCCGGCCCATCTCCCGCGCCGGCAGCTCGCCCCGCGCGGCCACCTCCAGCAGCACCTCCAGCGACTCGGGCATCTGCGGATCGCCCAGCACCCGCGCCAGCAGGAGCGCGAACGCCGCCCCGGCGGGCCCCTCCGAACGCGCCACGGCCAGCGCCTGCGCGGGCCCCACCCAGCTCGCGTCCCAATAGCGGATGAGCACGTAGGGTGCGAGGTGCGCCGCGGCCACCTCCCGATGCGCGGGCAAGGTCGCGGGCCACCACGCCACGTGCTCCGCCTCGGTGCGCTCCTCGACCCCGCCCAGCATCAGATCCACCAGCGGCAACCCGGTACGCCCGCCCGCGCACGTCGGCGTCAGGCGTACGTTGTGGTCGTGCCCCCGGTCGTGCCAGTCGTGCTCGGGCCCCGCGTTGCCGCACCTCCATTCCATGGCCACCGCGGGTTCCGGGCAGGTCCAGGCGGCCAGCACCCGGCCCGCCGCGGACGTCAGCCGGGCCGCCCGCCCGGCCGCCTCGGGATCCGGCGTTCGCGGCAGGCGCAGCAGGGCCTGCTGGAAGTCGGCGGCCAGCGGCTTGACCCCGGCCGCCTCCAGCACCTCCAGCCGCCGCACCAGCTCGGCCGCCGCCACGTGCCCCGTGTCGTGCGTGGGCGTGGCCAGGAGCAGCGGCGGCAGGCCGCCCTCCTCGACGGCACGCAGGATCTCGGCCGCGCGGTGCAGCAGGAGCAGGTCGGGGGCGGCCACGCGGGAGGTCGGCAGCAGGTCCAGCCACACGCGCCGCTTCGGCGCGGCCCCCGACAGGGAGAGCACCGCCCCCTGGAGCCACTGATCGGCCCGGCGCCAGCTCTCCTCCTGGTACGTCCAGCTCGCCCAGTCGAGCCGCTGCGGGCGCAGCGCCGCCGCCACGCCGTCCGGGTCACGCCCCGCCAGCGTCACGAACCCGGCCAGCAGCCGCTCCCACGCCTGCCACGTCCGTCCGCCGTCCTGGCTCGTCAGCCGGGCCAGCTCCGCCGGGGAGCCGGGAGGGGGTTCGAGGGCGCCGGCGCGTTCGGGGGCGGGCGGGAGTGGCGGTGGTACGTACGCGGGCGCGGCGTCGGCCACCGTGCCCCCGTCGAAGGCCAGCGCGGCCTGCCTGCCGAGGCCGGGTGGCAGCAGCTCGACGGCCTCGCGGATGACGGCGCGGCTCTCCTCGCCCATGCCGCCCACGTGGGCCAGGGCCACCTCGACGGCCATTTCCTGCAGCTCGGCGGAGTCGGCGGCGAACGCCCTGGCCAGCGGCGCGGCCACCGCGTCGGCCAGCTCGGGCGACCGGCGCACGGAAGCCCGCAGCCACGACAGGCCCGCGCGGACCAGCTTGCGCTCGGCGCGGAACAGCAGCGACTCCCATGCCTCGGCCAGATCATCGGCGCTCAGCCCGCCGGTGGCCCGCATGTCGGCACTCCCTGTTCCTTCCGCGGGGGTGCCGCCGCTCTGGGGCGCGAGGGCGCGCAGCCGCTTGACGGCCAGGTCGGCGACCGGGCCCGGCGCGGCGGGCAGCAGCCGCAGGTAGTCGCGGGCGTGCCCGGCCACCTCGGCGGGCGAGGGGTCGAGAGCCTCGTGCAGGCGTACGAAGAAGCGCAGGTCGATGGGCGTGCCCCCGCGCAGGAAGCGGCGCAGGCACCCCACGATCAGCGCCTCGCGCTCGACGCGGCCCGCGTCGGCCAGGTCGAGCAGCGCGCCCAGCCAGCCCGCGTCCGGGGCGTTGTCCCACTGCAGCACCCGGCCCACGCCCTCGGCCTCGAACAACCGCGGCAGCAGGTGATCGAGCAGCGGATCGTCACCGAGACGCGACGGGGAGCCGTTCGCCCAGCCCGCGACGAGCACGTCGTGGGGTGGCGGCGTGATGCCGGTCCGGCGCAGCAGGGCCAGGGCGAGCGCCATGCCGCGGTCGTCGGCGACGCGCGTGCGCAGCACCAGCCGCTCCGCCAGGTCGGCCCGCCAGGCGGCGGGCCGGTCGGCGAGCACGGTCAGGACGAGGTCGACGTCGTTGTCGGGCCCGGCCCACTGGGGCGCGTAGTCGCGCCGATAGAGCCAGGAGGCCACGGCCGCGGCGCCGCCGAGGGTGGCCGCGCCCGCCACGCGCAGCACGACGGCATAGTCGACCAGGTCGCGGTCCCATCGGTCGAAGCGGCCCCGCAGCTCTTTCAGCAGCTCCGGCAATCGAGCCGCCACCTGCTTGCGCGCCTCCCCGCCGAGCGCCACGAGCTGCTCGGTGAGCCGTTCGGCGTGCCGCCCCTCGATCAGCTTCCTGATCTCGTTCCAGTGATCCATGGCCGGGACAGTAACGATCGCCGCCGACATTTCCCGATCATCGACGCTCCCGGCTCACTGGTTCCGGCTCACTGGTTCCGGCGCGGTGGGTGACGGACGAGCGGGAACGGCGTCCCCCGGTCGGCGGGTCAGCGGCGTCCGGCTCGGGTCAGCGCGTCCTCGGCCTGGGTGGCCATCGCTGTGACCAGGTCCTGCGCCGAGGGCAGGTCGGTGATGAGGTCGACGGCCTCGCCCGCCCAGACCGGCAGCGGGGGGATCGCGCCGCGCGCCACGTCGTCCCGGTAGTCCTGACGGGCCTGGGGATCGGCGGCCAGCTCGGCCTCCCGGCCGCGCCAGCGATCGAGGTAGGGGTGGCCGAGGGTGCGGGCCGGGTACTTCGACGGCCACGCAGAGCCTCGTGCGATGTCCAGCACGGTGCTCCGCTCGGTGTCCTGGCCGCGTCCCTCGATGATCGCCCTGGTGATGGCGGGATCGACCAGGGCCTCGGTGGTGGCCTGGAAGCGGGTGCCGACGAGCGCTCCGGCGGCGCCCAGCACCAGAGCCGCCGCCACACCGCGTCCGTCGGCGATCCCGCCCGCCGCGAGCACCGGCACCGGAGCCACGAGATCCACCACCGCGGGCACGAACGGCAACGTGGACCGCCCGCGCGCGGCCCCGTGCCCGCCGCTCTCGGCGCCCTGCGCCACGATCACGTCGGCCCCCAGGTCGACGGCCCGCCTGGCCTCGTCCAGATCGGTCACCTGAAGGATCAGCAGGGCCCCTGCCCGGCGAACCCGCTCCGCGTAGGGGCCCGGGTCGCCGAAGGACAGCATCACGGCCCTGGGCTCGTAGCTCAGCGCCAGGTCCACCGCGGCGAGATCGATCCCCCAGGTCAGGAAACCGACGCCCCACGGCCCTTCGGTGGCCGCGACGATCGGCACCTCCCGTGCCAGCCACTCGGGGTCGCCGTACGCGCCGCCCAGAATCCCGAACCCGCCACCCCGGGAGACGGCCGCGGCCAGCGCCCCACCGGCCGACCCACCCATCGGCGCCAGCGCGATCGGGTGCCGCACACCGAGCATCTCCGTGAACACCGTCGACAACGTCATCTCCACATCATCCCGTCCGGGGGAAAGGAATCCGCGGCCGGCCGTCGGCAGACATTCTTAGCGAAAGCTGAACCAATGAAATGTGAGGCAGCCGAACGTGAAGTATGAAAGGCCATGGACGTACCATTCTTGCCCTTTTCGCATGGGAATCGTAAAGCTGGTGGACGTCCCTCCCAAGCTCATGCGAATACATTCCTCACCCCCCTCTTTCACGGTGAGGAATGACCACGAACCGGTGTCCGTGGCTCCGGCTCTGAGGAACAGGATGCCGTCGCTGTAGACGGTGACGGGATCTGTGCTGTTCCCGTTCCACACGGGTTGGAGAATGGCCTGGCCCTCGAACAACGCCTCTAGGTTGGCCTTGCCGTAGACCGTCAGGTCGCGGCTGATCGTCACTCCTTGTTCGGCGGTCATATCGTTGTAGGCATTCAGGTAGCCGTAAACGTAGAGCGAGGATTGGGCGGACATGGTTCCGGTGACCGTCAGCCCGTTCGTGCCGACGGTGGTGAGCTTGTTCGGGGACGCCAGGCCGACTGTCAGGTCGCTCAGGGTGGGGTTGTCGATGGTGATGGTGAGGGTCGCGTAACGGTCGGCCGTCTCGAAACCGGTGGCGCTTTTCGTGGACGCCTTCAGGGTGAAAGTGGTGTCGTTGGCGATCGTGCCCGCGGGGACGGTCCAGGTGGTCTCGGGGCCTTCGTGGAGGACCGTGCCGTCGCCGCCGTACAGGTGGAAGGAGTCGCCGTTGCTCTCCCAGGTGAGCGAGATGACGTCGCCGGCGTTGAACCTGGTCCTGGGGACGGTCGGCTCGTCCGGGGCGCCGGCCAGGAAGTTGTGCAGGTAGAAGGCGGGTTTCGCGGTGTTCCAGGTCAGGTCCTGGGGTGTCTTGGGTGTGTAATTTGCCGCTGGTCGTGCCGGAGGTTTCGGTGGTCGGGCAGGTGAGCGTGCTGCCGGGGGTGCCGGCGACGTTGCCGGTGATGTTGATGGTCAGCGGTGTGTCGATGAGGTCGAACCCCGGTATCGGTGGGGCCTGGAAGATGACGTGGTAGTAGTTCGTGGCCGGGTCGAGGCCGAGTTCCAGACCGGTCCGCACCTGGGCGGACGCGATGCTCCATTTGCCGGTGATCGAGGACTGCGGGTTCTCGGTGAAGTACGCGCCTCCGTCGTCGGGTGCGCTGACCGGGACGGCGATGTCGATCTTTTTGCAGTAGATCTTCTGGCCGGCCGGGCTGGAGACGGTGATGTCGATGGTGTTGGCGGCGGGTTTGTCGGGGGTGCCCGCCTGGAGGGGGGCGGTGCTGGTCGTGTAGTGCAGCAGGGGGGCGTTGGGCATGGGGAATGGCCTCCTGGCGGGTGTCCGAAGGGTGTGAGTGACCTCGATGCGTGGCGGTGCGCCTCAACGCCCGTTGGTGACGCACCGCAGAAGATCACCTCTAGATCCAATCGCCGGTGTTGGAGCGTGACAATGGTTCTCAAGGAGGCGAGAAAGGGTCGATTCAGTGATGTTCTCTGCGTCTTGACAAGCCTGTGGGCCGTCGTCGGATCCGGCGTCACGGACGCGGGCGAATCTCGGGACCGGCCGTCGCCCAGCTCGTGACGGCTGCGGAACCGGGCCCGCGGCGGTGGTCAGGTCGGCCCGGTGTGGGCGGCGAGCTTGGCGGCCAGGGCGACGCGGGAGCCGATGCCGAGCTTGGTGTAGATCTTCCCGAGGTGATACTCGACGGTCTTGACGCTGATGAGCAGTTCCCTGGCGATCTGCCGGTTCGTCAGGCCTCCGGCCACAAGCATGGCGGTGCTGAGCTCCTGCGGGGTGAGCCCGAGCCGTACGGTCGCGACCGGCTCCAGCCCGCACGCCTCCAGCTCGTGAACACACCGCTCGACCAGCGGCCGCGCCCCCAGCCGCTCGAAGATGGCCCGCGCCGCCCCGAGCCGTTCGGCCGCCGCCTTACGCCGTCCCGTACGGCGTAGCAGCCTGCCCAGGTCCAGCAGCACCCGCGCCTCCTCCAGCGGGCACACCCCCGCCCCCACCAGCGCCAGCGCCCGCCCGAACCGCTCCTCGGCCTGGTTTGGAACGTTCCTGGCCGCCAGCAGGAGCCCGCCGAGCCTGAGCCGCTCGGCCCGCCGCCACTCCGTCGTCCCCTGTTCGCCTGTCCGCTCCGCCACGTCCTGCCGTGCCACCGCCCGATCGCCGTCCCCGTCCCCGTCCCCGTCATCGCCCTCCGCCGACGCCCCACCCTCGTACGCGGCCAGGAACGCCGCCGCCTCCTCCAGCCGCCCGTCGGCGACCAGCGCCTCGATCCTGGCCGGACGCGGGTCGGGCACGAACACCGGGACCACCAGCCCACCCGGCACGGACCTGCCTCCCTCGGCCCAGTGCCCCGCGCCCAGGAGCTCCATGGCGAGGTCCGCCTGACGTTCGCCCATCGCGTGGCCCATCCGCCGGGCGGCCTCTCCTGCGGCGGTGGCGTGGGCGAGGGCACGTTCCCGATCTCCGCGGGCGGCCAGGGGGGCCACGCACGCCACCGCCAGGCACGGCAGCAGCCACCGTTGCCCGAGCGCCACCGCCTCGGCCAGTGCCCGCTCCGCACGCGCCGCGGACTCGTCCCAGCGCGCCAGGCCGTGCTCGGCGACGGCGAGCAGCGCCTCGGCCGGCAGCCGGTGGTGCGGCAGGCCCGCCGTCCCGGCCGCGGCCACGACCCGCTTGAGCACGGCGTACGCGAGGCCGGGCTCGTCCCGTGCCAGGTGCGCCAGGGCGTCGGCGAGGCTGTCGCCGTCCTGAGAACCGGCCGCACCGGATGCCCCGCCCACCGTCACCACGCCGCCCTGCCGGGGACTGGCGGCTCCGGGTGCCCCACCCGCTGCCACCACGCCGTCCGGCCGTGGACTGGCGGCTCCGGGTGCCCCGCCCATCGCCACCGCGCCGCCCGCCCGAGGGCTGCCGAGTGCCCCGGACAGGGCCAGGACGTCGTACGGCCGGGCTACCGCGCCCTGGATGGGCTGCTCGATCGCCAGCCGCGCCCAGTCCGCCGCCGCCACCGGGTCCCCCGTGACCAGGTGCAGCCAGGCGAGCTGCTCGGCCACGTCGGCGGCGAACCCGGGCTCGGCGTGCCGCCACGCCTCGGCCAGCAGCTCGTACGCCTCGTCGAAGCGCCCGGCGGCCAGGGCGAGCCGGCCCAGCACGTACCGGCGTACCGGGCGCGGGTCGGCGTTGTGCACGGCGGCCAGCGCGGCCGCGCGGATCACGTCGCCCCCGACGAGGACGTGTTCCATCGCGGCCGTACGCAGCTCGTCGCGGCGCCCCGCCGACTCGGTGAGCCCGGCGGCCAGCTCCAGATGGGCGGCGGCCTCCTGCCACTGCCCGTGTTGTGCGGCCTTGGCGGCGAAGCTGGCCAGCTCCTCGGCCAGCACCTCGTCGGGCCCTCCGGCGGCGACCGCGCGGTGGCGCAGCCCGGCGCCGGTGTCCTCGGCCAGCCGGGACGCGGCCAGGTGCAGCCGTGCCCGCGCACCCACGCCGATGCCGTCGTACGCGGCGGCCACGGCCAGCGGCTCGGGGAAGCCGATCAGGCGGCCGGGCAGCTCGCGCAGCAGCCCGGCGGCGACGGCCTCCTCCAGGGCGTTCAGCGGCTCGTCGATCCCGGTGGCGACGGCGGCGGCCACGTGCAGCGGGCACCGTCCGCCCAGCACGGCGCACGCCTCGACGAGCCGCCTGGTGGCGGGGGCGCAGGCGTGCAGGCGGCGGGCGAAGGGCCGCTGGTACGTCGCGGGCGCCGGGAGACGGGCGCCGGAGTCGTCGAGGACCGCGAGGGGCAGCACGTCCAGCAGGGCACGGGCGTGCAGCGGATTCCCCAGGGTGTGCTCCCGCAACCGCGCCGCCGCCTCCGCCCCCAACGTCGTCCGCGCCGCCGCCTCCATCCCCGACGTCGCCGTGACCACGACCTCCGCCCTTGCCGTGACCATGAACGGGGCCACGAACGGGGTCACGAACGGGGCCATGAACGGGGTCACCACCGCGGTCGCCCCGTCCGTACCCGGCCCGTGAGCGGACGGCGCGAGCCCTGCGACGAGCGCGGCCAGCTCGGACGCGCTCAGCCCCGCGAGCGCGACGCGCAGCGTGCCGTCACCGCGAAGCAGCCGCCTGAGCCCCTCCGGCAGCCAGGGATCGGCCGCGTCCCGGCAGACGACCAGGACGAGCACCCGCCCCGACCGTACCCTCCGCAGCGCGTAACCGAGGGCCCGCAGCGACGGCCGGTCCGCCCACTGCGCGTCGTCGACGACCAGCGCCAGCGTCTCCCCCTCCGGAACCCGGGCCACGACCTCGCAGATCGCCTGCCCGGCAGCGCACGCGTCCGGCTCCCCCACCGGCCCCGTCACGGCTTCGACAAGCCGATCGTCCCGGCCGGGACCACAGCCGGGACCACAGCCGGAACCGCCGCCGGGCCCCCGTCCGGAACCCCGTCCGGAATCGCGACCGGAATCGCAACAGGAACCCCGGCCGGAACGGCGGCCGGTCGGCGCCCCCGTCGCGCCGAGCCCCAGCCGCACCGCCTCCTCCGCGATCTGCCGCAGCACCCCCAACGGCAGGTCCCGCTCGCCCTCCTCGCCGCTGACCGTCAGCACCCGCGCGCCCGCCTCCCCGTCGAGCGCGCGGTGCACCAGCGCCGTCTTGCCGATGCCCTCCGGCCCTTCGACCAGCACCCTCCGCGCGGCACCACCGGCCGCCGCACGCAGCTCCGTGCGCAGTAGGGCGACCTCTCGTGTCCTGCCGACGAACATGCGCACTCCCTCCGCCGCCCTCGAAATCCCAGAGCGGCGCAGGCCGTGCCTGATACACCTCGGCATACCCCTCGGCATACACCTCGGCGCAGGCGGCGTGAGCCCGTCCCCAGGTGACGGCGGTTCAGTCTCCCAGGCGTCCCCAGGCGGCCGTGGCGTCGTCGTGAGTTTTGCCCCAGACGGGCCCGCGCGCCGTCTCCAGCTCCCGCACCGCCGCGATCAACGCTCCCGGCCCGCGCCCGGACAGCAGCTCCAGGACGTCCGCCCAGCTCCAGCCGTACCAGTCGGCGAGCCGTCCCACCCCGTCCGTGAACACCCCGACTCCGCGCACCGCGCTCCCGCGCGCCCCGGCCCCGTCCGGGTCCACCTCGCCGGTGACGCTCTCGCGGGCCGCCTCGGGCCGCGCCCCGGCCACCCAGAACCCGCCCGGCGCGTTCCGCAGCCGCCGCACCAGCTCCAGCGAGTACGGCCGCCCGCCCGGCAACCGCTCCAGCCGGTCGTCGCACACCACCCGCGTCCCACCGCCCACCAGCGAGAACACCACCGGCGAATCCCCCAGCACCAGGTACTCCAGCCGTTCACGGGAGCGCACCATGGCCACCGTCGCCGACGGCGAGTCGGGGTTGGCGAGATCGCAGGACGACGCGTGCGCCGCCCCGGTCGCCTCGATCGCCGACTCGAGGAGCGCCGCCAGCGGAGCCCCGTCACCGGCGGCCAGCCGCTCGGCCAGCGCGCCCCCGAGCCGCCCCACCAGCCAGGCCACGTCGTGCACGCAGCCGCTGTCGACCCCGGGCGGCGCCGTGGCCCCGTCGAGGACGACGATCCAGGACGGCCCGGCGATCACCAGATCCTCGTTGGGCCGCCCGGACCCGGGCCTGGTGGCGTACGTGATCTCCGCGAACATGACAGCGACTGTGTCACACCGGCACCCCGCCAGGGGCGGGGCCGCGATCAGACGATCACGAGTTCGCGCGGCGTGTGGTTGAGCCGCTCGGCGCCGTCCTCGGTGCAGACCACGATGTCCTCGATCCTGGCCCCGTGGCGGCCCGCCAGGTAGATGCCCGGCTCCACCGAGAACGCGAACCCGGTCTCCATGGCCTCCCCGTTCCCCGCCACGATGTACGGCTCCTCGTGCGTCTCGATGCCGATCCCGTGGCCGGTGCGGTGGATGAAGTGGTCGCCGTACCCGGCCTCGGCGATGACGTCGCGGGCGGCGGCGTCGATCGACTCGCACGACACACCGGGCCGCACCGCCCGGCAGGCCGCGTCCTGGGCCCTGCGCAGCACCTCGTAGTAGGCGGCGAACTCGGCCGGCGGCTCGCCCACGCTGTAGGTCCGGGTGGAGTCGGAGCAGTAGCCGTTGTGCAGTTGCCCGCCGATGTCCACCACGACCGGCTCACCGGCCTGGATGACCCGGTCGGACACGTCGTGGTGCGGGCTGGCGCCGTTCGGGCCGGCGGCGACGATCACGAAGTCGACGGTCTCGTGCCCGGAGGCCAGGATCGCCTCGGCGAGGTCGCGGCCCACCTCGCGCTCGGTGCGCCCGGCCCGCAGCAGGTCGGGCACCTGCCGGTGCACCGCGTCGATCGCCTCTCCGGCCTGCCGCAACGCCGCCACCTCGGCGGGCGACTTGCGCATCCGCAGCTCCCGCAGCACGCTTCCGGCCAGCACCTGCCCGGCCTTCGGCAGCACCTCGCGGAAGCGCAGCGACGCCATGGCCCACATGCGGTCGGCCAGGCCCACCTTGGCCACCTGGCCGAGCCGGGCCGCCGCGATCGCGTACGGGTCGTCGGTCTCGTCCCATGCCACGAACTCCAGACCCAGTCGCGCGGCCGGCGACGCCTGGGCGGCGGGCAGCTCCAGGCGGGGCACCATCATGTACGCCTCGCCGGAGGCGGGCACCACGAGGCACGTCAGCCGTTCCTGCGGCTTGGCGTCGTAACCGCTGACATAGCGCAGGTCGGGGCCCGGGGTGAGCAGCAGGGCGTCGAGGCCGGCCTTGGCGGTGGCCTCCTGGGCGGCGGCGAGCCGGGACACGGGGTACAGATCAGAGGACGTCACAGCCGACAATCTACTCGGACCACCCGTCCTAAAATCCGCGGAAAGGTCTCACCACGCCGCAAGCCCGCACTACACACCGTTCACGATCGATCACGTATTGTGGGGCCAATTGTCCAGTTCCACTGCGCTTCGAGAGTGAGACCATGGTCGACGTCATAGGCGCAGCCGAGCTGCTCGGGCACGAGGGCGAGGCCGAGATCCTCGCCGTACGGCTGGCACACGCCCAGCGGCTCGGCAACATGGGCTGGGCGGAGTGGCACCTGCACTCCGGCGAGACGATCTGGTCCGACCAGGTGTACGTGATCTTCGGCCGCGACCCGGGCGACGGCCCGATCGCCCTGCCCGACCTGGCCGAGCACGTCGAGCCGGGTGACGTGGCCACGCTCGACCGCCTGCTGTGGTCGGTGGTGCAGGGCGTCGAGCCGGTGCAGGCCGAGTTCCGCATCCGCCGGGGCGCCGGCTCCTGCGACCTGCGTGACCTGCGCGTCGTGCTCGAACCACTGGCCGGGCCCGGCGGCACGATCGGCATGCACGGCGTCATCCAGGACATCACCGGACGCCGCCGGGCCGAGCGCATGGTGACGGAGTCGCGCCGCCAGCTCCTGGAGGCCCGCGAGCAGGCCGCCGAGGAACGCCACGTGATGCTGGCCCTGCGCGAGGCCATCCTGCCCGAGCCGGCCGGCTGTCTCGACCTGCCGCACACCCGGGTCGCGGTGCGCTACGTCCCGGCCGAGAAGACCGCGAACCTGGGCGGCGACTGGTTCGAGGCCGCGCCCTCCCCCGACGGGCGCCTGCTGCTGGCCATCGGCGACGTCTCCGGCCACGGCCTGCCCGCGATCTCCCGCATGGCCCAGCTCCGCCACGCCCTCGTCGGCCTGGCGATGACCGGGCAGGCCGGCAACCGGCTGCTCGACTGGCTGAACGAGCTGGTCATGCACCAGCTCAAGGACACCACCGCCACCGCGATCATCGGGCACCTGGACCCCGAGACGCGCGTGTTCGCCTGGGGCCAGGCCGGGAACCTGGCGCCGATCCTGGTGCGCGACGGGGTGGCCAGCCAGCTCGTCAAGCCCAGGGGCGTGCTGCTGGGGGCCGCGTCCGGCAGCCCGTACGAGCTGGCCACCACCCGGCTGCAGCCCGGCGACCTGCTGCTGCTGTTCACCGACGGGCTGGTCGAGCGGCGCACCCGCGACATCGACGTCGGCCTCGACCTGACCCTGGCCGCCGCCCGCCGCATCCGCGGCCACGACCTCGACGCCGGTCTCGACCGCCTGCTCACCGACATCGGCGGCCCCAACCCGGAGGACGACGCGTGCCTGCTGGCGGTGGGCATACTGGCCTAGTGCTGATGCTCCTGGACACCCCGTCGCTCTACTTCCGCGCCTTCTACGGCGTGCCCGAGTCGATCAAGGCTCCCGACGGCTCGCCCGTCAACGCGGTACGCGGCCTCATCGACATGATCGCCACCCTCGTGCGCGGGCACTCCCCCGACGAGCTGGTGGCCACCATGGACGCCGACTGGCGGCCCGCGTTCCGGGTCGCGGCGATCCCGACGTACAAGGCGCACCGCGTCGCGCACGGCGACATCGAGGAGGTGCCCGAGGCGCTCGTCCCGCAGATCGCGGTCATCCACGAGGTGCTCGACGCCCTCGGCATCGCCCGCCTGGAGTCGCCCGGCTACGAGGCCGACGACGTGATCGGCACGCTCACCCACCGGGCCGGCGGCGCGGTCGACATCGTGACCGGCGACCGCGACCTGTTCCAGCTCGTCGACGACTCCCGCCCGGTCCGCGTCCTGTACACCGCGCGCGGCATCCGCAACCTGCAGATCGTGGACGAGGCGTTCGTCACCGGCAAGTACGGCATCCCCGGCCGCGCCTACGCCGACTTCGCCACCCTGCGCGGCGACCCCAGCGACGGCCTGCCCGGCGTGCCCGGGGTCGGCGAGAAGACCGCCGCCGCCCTGATCACCCGGTTCGGCTCTCTGGGGGCGCTGCTCGACGCCCTCGACGCGGGCGCCACCGAGGGCTTCGCCGCCGGGGCGCGCACCCGTCTGGCCGCCGCCCGCGACTACCTGCGCGCCGCCCCCGCCGTGGTGGAGGTGGCCCCCGACGCGCCGCTGCCCGCCGCCGACCTCACACTGCCGGACAAGCCCCGCTCCCCCGAGGCCCTGGTCGCCCTGGCGGACCGCTACGGCCTCGACGGCCCGCTCAACCGCCTCATGGACGCGCTGAAGGGCTGAGCCACCCGGAAGCTTCGCGGGCCTGAAGGGCTGATTCGCCCGGACGCTTCGCGGGGCTGACGACCCGCCGCCCGGTCGCGGAGGGCCTCAGACGGTCATGAGGGCCCGTACGGCGTCCTGGGCGGCGTCGCGCAGCCGGGCGTGCACGAGCGCGTTCTCCTCCCGGTCCGTACGCACCTCCACCACCCGCGGCCCCTCCCCGCGCAGCGCCTTGGGCAGGTCGCCGACGTCCCCCACCAGCGTGTACGGCGTCGCCGTCGCCGCCGCCAGATAGCCCAGGTCCACCCCGTGGGGCGTCCCGAAGACCCGCTCGAACGGGTCGCGCACCGCCGACTGCGGCAGCAGCGAGAAGATGCCGCCGCCGTCGTTGTTGACCACCACGAGGCACAGGTCGGGCCGCGGCTCCCTGGGCCCGAGGATGAGCCCGTTCTGGTCGTGCAGGAACGACAGGTCGCCGATCAGCGCGTACGAGGGGCCGTTGTGCGCCAGCGCCGCCCCCATCGCCGTGGAGACGATCCCGTCGATGCCCGAAGCGCCCCGGTTGGCCATCAGCCGGATGCCGCGCCTGGGCCGCATCGCCTGGTCGAGGTCCCGGATCGGCATGGACGACCCGCAGAACAGCAGCGCCCCGTTCGGCAGCGCGTCGACCAGGTCTCTGGCCACGCGCGGCTCGCTGGTGCCCGACACGTCGAGCACCTCGTCCAGCGCCGCTCTGACCGCCTGGTCGGCCTGCCGCCAGTCGTGCAGCCAGGTGTCGTCGCCCGAGGCCACCGGGATCTCCACGGCCTGCGCCACCTGGGTGGCCGAGCGGGTCGGGTCGGGCCAGCGGTCGAGGTCGGGGGCCACCACGATGTGCTCACCGGCCCGCCTGAGCCACGACAGCAGTGGCCGCGACAGCCCGGGACGCCCCAGCGTGACCACCACGTCGGGCCGGTGCGCGTCGGCGAACTCCGGCGTGCCCAGCAGGTGGTGGTAGGTCGAGATGGCGTGGTCGCCGTAGCGGGCGCCGCCGTTCGGCTCCGACAGCACCGGCCAGCCCGCCATGCCCGCCGCGGCCACGTAGCGGCGCACGTTGGCGGCCCCGTCGCCGACCACGAGGACGCCGCGCCTGGTGGGCGGGATGTGCAGGGCGATCGGCGGGGGCGCCACCCTGGTGCGTACCCACGGGCCGCCGGCGCCGCCGTCGAGCGGCTCGCACCAGGTGGCGTCGCCGTCGGGGATCAGCGGCTCCCTGAAGGCGAGGTTGAGGTGCACGGGGCCGGGGTTGCCCGCGCCGGCCGCGCGCTGGTAGGCGCGGGCGGCCAGCGAACGCCAGTAGGCGACCTGGCCGGGACGTTCCTCAGGCACGCCGACCTCGGCGAACCAGCGGATCGCGGTGCCGTACAGCTTGACCTGGTCGATCGTCTGGTTGGCGCCGGTGCCGCGCAGCTCGGGCGGGCGGTCGGCGGTCAGGACCAGCAGCGGCACGCCCGACTCGCCGGCCTCGATGACGGCCGGGTGGAAGTTGGCGGTCGCGGTGCCGGAGGAGCAGATCAGCGCGACCGGCCGTTCGGACCGCTTGGCCAGCCCCAGCGCCAGGAACGACGCGGAACGCTCGTCGATGCGCACGTGCAGGCGCACCCGCGACTCGGCGTGCAGCGCCAGCGCCAGCGGGGCGGAGCGGGAGCCGGGGGCCAGCACCACGTCGGTCAGGCCGCAGCGCACCAGCTCGTCGACCAGTACGGTGGCCAGCGCGGTAGCGGGGTTCAACGTGACGCCTCCTGCATCCGGCGAAGCCACTGGGGAGATTCAATCTCAAATGCCGACAAATGCTGAAAATTCACTACGGGGCGCCGGTCGGGAGGCGGAAAGGGCTCGCCCCGCCCCGCCGGGCCGCCCAGCAGCACCCCTTCCCCGGCGGCCCGCCCCCGGAACCACGCGCGCGCGGGGAGCGCCCGAACCACGGGAGTCACACGAGACGCGGAAACCGCAAAAGACACGACGGCCCCAGACGGCATGCGAGCCACAGAAGGCACACAAGCCACGAAGGTCACGGGAGCCGCAGGAGGCACCGAAGCCACAGAGGGCACGCGAGCCGAAGGCGGCACGCAAGTCACGGGAGCCATGCGAGCCATGGGGGAACGCCTCACGACCCTCCCTGCGCCGCTGTCCGACCTGTCGCCATTAACCTTACGAGCATGTGGAGGAACCCGTCGCATCCGGACCGTCCGCTGCACGCCATTGTGCAGCCTCCGGGCCCCGCCCTGTTCACGGCGATCCGCGACGCGCTCACGGGCGACGGCCCCGCGGTGCTCCCACTGTCTCCCGGCCACTCCGCCGCCACCGCCCTGGCCGCCCTGCGCCCCACCCACGTCGACGGCGAGCCGCGCAGCGACGGCGCCGGCGTCCCCGGCGACGTGGCGGTCGTGATCGCCACCAGCGGCAGCACCGGAGCCCCCAAGGGCGTGCTGCTCTCGGCCACCGCCCTGCGCGCCTCGGCCGCGGCCTCGCTGCGCCGCGTGGAGGCGTCCAAGGGCGAGCGCTGGCTGTGCTGCCTGCCCGTCTCCCACGTCTCCGGCCTGCAGGTCCTGGTACGCGCCCTGCTGTCGGAGAGCGACCCGATCATCCACCCCGCCTTCGACCCGCACGCGGTCCTGGCCTCCGGCGCCCACCACGTCTCCCTGGTGCCCACCCAGCTCCACCGGCTGGTCGAGCTGGGCGCGGACCTCTCGGTGTTCCGTACGATCCTGCTCGGCGGCGCCGCGCCCCGGCCCGGGCTGGTCGAACAGGCGCGCGACCTCGGCGCCAGGGTCGTGACGACGTACGGGATGAGCGAGACGTCCGGCGGCTGCGTCTACGACGGCCGGCCCCTCCACCACGTGGAGCTCAAGATCGGCGCGGACGGCCTGATCCGCGTCGCGGGCCCGGTGCTGTTCAGCGGCTACCGCTTCGACGACCCGCCCGCCCCGCTCGACGGCGACTGGTTCGTCACCTCCGACCTGGGCGAGCTGAGCGGCGGCCGGCTGCGCGTGCTCGGCCGGGCCGACGACGTGATCATCACCGGCGGCGAGAAGGTGGTGGCGGGGTCCGTGGCCGGCGTCCTGGGCACCCATCCCGAGATCGCCGACGCGGCCGTGATCGGCGTGCCCGACCCCGAGTGGGGCGAACTGGTCACCGCCGTCGTGGTCCCCGCCGACCCCGACACGCCCCTCACGCTTCCGCAATTGCGGGCATACTGCCGCGATAGGCTGCCTACTTACGCCGCCCCGCGCGGGCTGCGGCTCGTCTCCCGGTTGCCACTGCTGCCCAACGGCAAGACCGACCTGGTCCGGCTGAAGGCAGGAACCTGACGAGTTGCCGCTGCGTCATAGTGGGGAGAAGGAGGGAGCCTTCATGAACCAGACCCGCAAGATGTGGGCATCCGCGGCCGTCGTCGGCGTCATCGTCGTCGGCGGCGCCTCGGTCGCGGCGGCTGCCTCGGCGGGAAAGCTCGACGAGGTCGCGAGGGAGACCCGAGCAGAGGTGGAGAAGGCGCCACTGTCCGGCCAGTCACCGCAGCAGCAGACGCCGAGCCCCAATCAGGGCGATGACGACGGATTCGTGGTCTCCAAGGAGGTCAACCCCGATCCGGACGCGGTCGTCGACTACTGGACGGACCATCGCATGGAAGACGCCCAGCCGATGCCGATGCCCGAGGTGTCGCCCGGCGACTACGCGGTCGGGTCGGGCGATGTCGAGGTGCGGGAATAGGACGTGTCCCGGGGCGGTTCAGCTCTTGTAGGGCGGATCCGCCCCTTTTTCATCTCGCATGGACACCCGGGAACAAATGACGGCGATGGGCGTTATTGATACTGGTGCGCCGTGCGGACGCGAAGCCGCCCACCACAACCTGCCTGATCGCTTCCACTCCGTACGGAGGAGGTGTCCTCATGCCCAGAACCGCCGTGGCGACCCCACCCGCGACTCTCGACCAACTCATTGAACGAGGGCGAGCCCAGGGTCACCTTTCTCTGGCGGAGCTGCGTGACGCATTCGCGAGGGCCGGTATCAGCCCCTCTGAAGGCCGCACTATCTTGCGTGAGCTGTCGGAGACCGGCGTGAGCCTGGCCGCCGAGAACAAGCCGTCTCTCAGCACCACCGCCCCCAAGAAGAACACCCCGAAAAAGGAGACTTCCGCCAGGAAGGACTCGCGGGCAAAGACTACCCGCCGCAAGGCGGGCGAGGCAAAAACCTCCACTGTGTCCGTGTCGTCGTCCGTGTCGTCCCCCGTGGCGAGCGAGGCGGCCAGGGCGGTCACGCCGCCCGAGCCCAAGCCGGAGCACATGGAGGACGTCCCCGACGACCTCGCCGTCACCGCCGCCGACGACGCCGAGGACGAGCCGATCGACCTCGACGACACCCAGTCCGTCATGGGTGACTCGGTGCACACCTACCTCAAGTCCATCGGCCGCCGCACGCTGCTCACCGCGGCGCAGGAGGTGGAGCTGGCCAGGCGCATCGAGGCCGGGCTCTACGCCGAGTACAAGCTGGACAGCCAGCCCGACCTCTCGTCAGCCGTCCAGGACGAGCTGCGCCTGGTGGTCGAGGACGGCAAGGAGGCCAAGGACCACATGCTGGAGGCCAACCTCCGCCTGGTGGTCTCGGTGGCCAAGAAGTACACCGATCGCGGCATGTCCCTGCTGGACGTCGTCCAGGAGGGCAACCTGGGGCTCATCAGGGCCGTGGAGAAGTTCGACTACACCAAGGGCTTCAAGTTCTCCACGTACGCCATGTGGTGGATCAGGCAGGCCATCCAGCGCGGGTTCGCCGACTCGGCCCGTACGATCCGGCTGCCCGTGCACGTGCTGGAGATGCTCTCCAAGCTGTCGCGGGTCGAGCGTGACATGCACCAGCGGCTGGGCCGCGAGCCCACGCCGGAAGAGCTGGCCGTCGAGCTCGACAAGACGCCCGACCAGATCGAGGAGCTGCTGCGCACGAGCCGGCAGCCGATCTCGCTCAACGCGACGATCGGCGAGGACGGCGAGACCACGATCGGCGACCTCATCGAGGACGTCGACTCCCCCGAGGCGTCGGAGATCGTCGACCGCCAGCTCCTGGGCGACCAGCTCAGGGGCGTGCTCGACAACCTCTCGCCGCGGGAGTCGAAGATCATGGCCCTGCGCTTCGGCCTGGTGGACGGCAAGCCGCACACGCTCGACGAGATCGGCAAGCACCTCGGGCTGACCCGGGAGCGGATCAGGCAGCTCGAGAAGGAGTCGCTGTCCAAGCTCCGCCACCCGAGCAACACGCGCCCGCTGCTCGACTGGGCGAGCTAGCGGTACGGCGGATTCAAGGGGTCGTCGCAACACCGCGATCAGCGTCGAGAAGCACAGCGAGACGCCCGGCTGGGCTGCCCCCAGCCGGGCGTCTTTCGCCGTTCGGCATGGACGCCCTCGACTTGGGCTGCCTGCGATGATCGGACTGTCAGGGTCGAATCGCCTACGGCCCCGGGCGCATCCGTCACAGGGGCGAATACCCCATGTTGATGGCCTGCGCAAGGTTGAGGACGACTGCGAGTAGCGTGTGAACAGACGAAGCCCGGCCGCCTTAGTGATCTTGACCTTGGCTGCTTGTCCCATGCTGAGCAGCGCCGCGGGCCCGCCTGACTGCCGTATGGATCCCCTCACAGACGCTGAACACCTTGCTGCGGTGGAGTCGATCTGGCCTGCGGACCGGTCATTGGTGGAGCATCGCGTCGCACCCACCCCGACACCGTCCTCGACGGAGTTCGCCCGCGATGTGAAGGCGGGGACTGTGGCTCCGATCGGTGTGGAGATCGTGGAACCTGCGGGGTGCCCGGAGATCAGGGATCCGTGACCCCCTCGCTTGATGCCGCGGACACGGACCGAGACCTTCTCCCGCACGCGGTCGGCGAAGTGGATCCGCTCGCCTTCCCGCAAGCGGCGAGACGCACCAGAAGGGGGCACCCCCGGTCGGCCGACCGACGACGCCCCCTTCTTTTTGACTTGTTCGGCGCACAGGCCGGCCAGCCGGGCTGATCAGACAGGGTGGCCAGGCGGGCCGGTCAGCCGGACTGGTCAGACGATGGTGGGGACGGGACGGGGAAGGCGCGGGATGCCCCACATCCGGTTGTCCTCGCGCATCGTGCGCAGCCGCTCGACCTCGGCCGTCCACATGGACCCGGCCGGCGTGGCCTTCGCCTTGCGGCGGGCGATGCGGTCGTCATAGGACTTCACGCCGAACGTGGCCCGCTGCCCGGCCTCGGCGGCCCGCAGCGCCTCGGTCAGCGCCTGGTCGAACGCCCGGCCGGCGCCCAGCAGCTCGATCTCGTCGGCGGTGGCGGCCCGCAGGTCGCGCAGCGTCCGCTCGGCCTGCCTGGCCTTGTCGAGCATCTCGGGGAAGCTCTTGGAGATCTCCTGGTCCGCGTGGTAGCGGACCTCTGCCTCCCGGCTCACCCGCGGACGGAAAAACGCCATCGGCCCGGCCCTTCCAAACTGTCGGCACTCGTTCAACGGCCAAGGTTACGCCGTCCGGCGACACGGGCGGAAATCGCCCCGGGCCCGACGCCCTTTACATAGTAAGATGATCACCATGCCCGCCAAGAGACCGCCGGTCCCCCTGTCCCACGAGCGCATCATCGAGGCCGCGCTCCACATCGCCGACAGCCAGGGCCTGCGGCGGCTCACCATGCGCCGGCTCGGCGACGCGCTGCAGGTGGAGGCCATGGCCATCTACCACCACCTGCCCCGCGGCAAGGAGGCGCTGATGGACGCCCTGGCCGAGCACGTCACCACCGTCCACGTCGAGCAGGGTCCCACCTGGCAGGAGACGGCCAGGGCGTGGTGCCGGGCGGGCAGGGAGCTGCTGCGCGAGCACCCGGGCGTGCTGGCCCTGGCGCTGACCAAGCCGCCCAAGGGGGCCACGGCCCTGGCCATCAGGGAGCAGACGGAGCAGCTCGCCGACGGAGGGCTGGGCGACGCCGCCGACGCCGTACGCGCGCTGCGGGCGTTCGTGTTCGGCAGCGTGGCCGTCGAGGTGCAGCAGTCAGGGTGGGCCGATCCGGAGGTTGACGAGTGGGTCAGGCGAGACGAAAGAGCCGATGTGGACTTCGAGCGCGGACTCGACGCTCTGCTCAAGGGATTGCAAACGTGATGCGCGTGTCGCGCTTGGACCGTTATCCTGCATAAGGCACGCTGTGTCGAAGGTCACACGTCCGGGGACCCTCCTGTAACAGTTCTCACGAACTTATGTCGGAAAGCGTGACACACGTCGCATACTTGCCAGTAGAACAACCCGAGCCACGCTCCCGCCCCTCCACAACGGGAGCATCCCACGAGATATCGGAGGCACGCCGATGTGCCCGCACGACCCGGCCTGTCCGGCTGCCGAGGCGCCCGACCGCGAAGCGGCGCGCACCCTCGCCTGCCACCCCGAACAAGGGTGGAGCCTGCTCTGCAACGGCGTCGTCCTGTTCGATGACACCGGCGAGCTCCTTCCCAGCGGCACCGTCATCGCCCCGCACCGGCCCGTGGTCGGCGCGGCCTGATCGCCAGCACACCCCACCGGGACGCCTTGCGGGCCTCCGGCCCCGGCCTCCCGGCCCACCGGCGCCGACCTGAGCGCCCCCGCGGCGCCTCCTCGGCGCCGCCCACAGGCCCCGGCATCTCCTCAGCGCCCTCCACAGGCGCCAACCGCAGCGCCACTCACCGGGCCACTCACTGGGCCATTCTCAGCGCCACTCACTGGGCCATTCGCTGGGCCACTTACTGGGCCACCCGCTGGGCCCCGGCCGCCACACGCCGGGCCTACGCGTAGCGGACGATCCACTCCGCGACGACCTCGCCCACCCGGGCGGGGTCACGCTTGAGATCGTGCCCCTCCCCCGGCAGTACCACCAGCCGCGCCGCGTCCGCCGCGTCGGGCACGCCGAACGGATCGCGATCCCCGTTCACCACCAGCACGTCGACCCCGGCCCCGCGCAGCTCGTCGGCCCTGGAACGCTCCGGCTTCCCCGGCGGGTGCAGCGGGAAGGCCAGCGCCACCACCGCCGCCGCCCCGACCGCCTTGGCCGTACGGCAGGCCACCCGGGCCCCGTTGCTCCGCCCGCCCTGCACGAGGGCCGGCCCTGGCCGCAGCGCGCGCACCTCGTCGAGAACGATCTCCCACGCCTCGTCCTGCCTGGCCGCCGAGCCGGGCGCCCGCGCCCCCGCCACCCGGAACGCCTGCGTCACCCTCACCACCGTGACCCCCACCGCGAGCGCCGCCGCGCGCACGGCCAGCAGGTCGGGAGCGTCGACTCCCCCGGCCGAGCCGTGCGTCAGGACCAGCAGCAGCCGCGGGTCGGCGACGTCGTCGATCTCGACCAGCGCCGGCCCTCTCGGGGTCATCACCTGCATGGCAGCACCGTACCTGGGGAGGATCCGGGCCTGGCCCTCAGGGCGGATGACGGCGCGGCGCACACCGGGGATGATGAGATCCATGCCAGACAAACGCCTCCGGGACGACCTGCAGGCCACCTTCGACGCACGCCGCGACCTGGGCCCGGACTACGAAGCCGCGCTCATCGACTCGTTCGTCGAGCGCCTCGACGCCACGATCACCCATCGGGTGCGGGCCGAGCTGGACCAGCACGGCGCCCTCCCGGCTCCCAAGCGGCGGCGGCAGAGCGGCCATCCGATGGTCCCGATCGCGCTCGGCTCGCTCGCCATCGGCGTGCCGCTGACCGCCATCGCGGCCGACGGCGCGGGGCCCGCTGGGCTGCTGGTGACGTGGCTGGCCATCGTGGTCGTCAACATCGCGGCCGCCATGGCCACGATGCGCCGCCCCTAGGAGCCCTGCGACAGGGCCAACGGGCCGGTCAGACCTCGCGGTGGTAGCGCAGCCGCACCTCGGCGGCCAGGGTCTCGTCCTCGTGCTCCAGCCCGTACGTCCAGACCCGGCCGGCGTCCTCGTCCCTCCCCCGCAGCGGCAGCGTACGGGCGAGCAGCTCGATGGCCAGCGCCCCGGTCCGCGGATCCGCCCCGGCCTCCACGCTCTCGGCGAACTCCGCGCAGGCGAGTTCCAGGTGCGCGATGCCGAGCCGCACGCGCAGACCGGGCACCTCGTCCCCCGGGGCGAACTCCAGGGCGTCCAGCAGCACCTCGGCGGCCGCTCCCGGCTCCCCGTGCTCCAGCAGCAGCTCGGCCAGTTGCTGGGCGGCGTGCGCGCCGATCTGGTCGTCGCCCGCCTCCAGCCCGGCGCGGATGGCCGAGCGCAGCTCCTTCTCGGCCTCGTCGAGGTGACCGGCCTCCGGGTCGTCCGTCTCCATGGCCAGCCGGGCCAGCGCGAGATGGGCCAGCGGCACGTACGCGGCCGTGCCGACCCCCAGCACGGCCTGCCAGGCGGCCCTGGCCTGCTCGGCGCGCCCTTCCCGCTCGAAGCCCTGGGCCAGGTGGCAGGCGGCCTGGGCGGCGTATTCCGGGTGGCCGGTGGCCAGGGCCGCCCGCGCGGC
>NZ_BAAAZP010000087.1:0-46112 GCF_039536965.1 Nonomuraea antimicrobica
GGCGCTGGCCGTGGCGGGCGCGGCGGTGCAGGCCGTGTGCCGCAACCCGCTCGCCGAGCCGGGCGTGCTGGGCGTCACGGCCGGGGCGGGGGTCGGCGCGGTCGGGCTGCTCACTCTGGCGCCGCTGGCCGGCGTCTGGCCGATGTCCGCGGCGTCGGGGCTGGCTGCGCTGGTCGCGTTCGCGCTGGTGTACGGGCTGTCGTGGCGCGGCGGGCTCAGCTCCGACCGGCTGGTCCTCATCGGGGTCGCCGTACAGGCCGCCTGTACGGCCGTCACCGTCCTGATCATCGTGCTGTCCGACCCGTGGAACACCGCCAAGGCCCTGACGTGGCTGTCCGGCTCCACGTACGGCCGCGTCCCGGCGCAGCTCGTCCCGGTCACGCTGGCGCTGCTGGCCGTCGTCCCGCTGCTGGCCTGGCTGCGCCGCGACCTCGACCTGCTCTCCCTGGACGAGGACACCCCGCGCGTCCTCGGCGTCCCCCTGGAGCCGGTACGCCTGGGCGCGCTGGCCGGGGCCGTCCTCCTGACCTCCACGGCGGTGTCGGCGGTCGGGGTCGTCGGCTTCGTCGGCCTGGTGGCCCCGCACGCCGCCCGCGCGCTGGTCGGCGCCCACCACACGCGGGTGCTGCCGGTGGCCGCGCTGCTCGGCGCGCTGCTGGTCAGCCTGGCCGACACGCTGGGGCGTACGGTGATCGCGCCCGCACAGGTGCCGGCCGGGCTGGTGACGGCGCTGCTCGGCACGCCGTACTTCGTCTACCTGCTGTGGCGGGCCCGCGCCCGCGGCGAGTCGGCCTGACGCTACGGCTGCGCGGCGGCGTCGGGGCCGGGCTGTGACTGGAAGACGGTGACCGAGAAGGGACGGTGCGCGTCTTCGTCGACGTGGTGCAGCACCCGGGTCATGGGGTCGCCGAGGTAGGTGTAGAGGCGGTCGGCCTCCGGCCACGGGTGCACGAGGAGCAGCAGGCCGCCGGGCCGGACGAGCTCGACGAGGCGGGCAGAGGCCAGGCGGAGGCGGTCGTCGCGGCCCAGGTAGTAGAGGGTCTCGGCGCACACGACCAGGTCGAACTCGCCGGGCTGCCCATAGGCGATCAGGTCGGCGCGGGTGAAGCTCAGCAGCGGCGGCCCCGGGCGGGCGCGGGCCCGGTTGAGCGCGCGTTCGGAGATGTCCACGCCGGTGACCTGCGCCTCGGGGTACTCGGCGGCGATCAGGTGGGTGAAGGCGCCCTCGGCGCAGCCCACGTCGAGGATGCGGCGGTAGGGACGGTCGGGCAGCACCTGCAGCGTGGTGGCGTATTTGCGCTGCTCGTACGCGTCGGTCTGCAGCCGCCACGGGTCGGGCGAGCGGTGCCACCAGTCGAAGTAGCGGCGCAGCACCACCGCCTGCCCGCCGGGCGGGAGCAGGGAGACCCCCTTGAACAGGGCTCGGTGGAGCAGCTCGGGGATGGGCTGCGGGCCGGTTTCTCGACGAGGCTGGCGGAGCACGATCACAATCTACGCAGTGCACGGCACGTCCGTCATGGGTCTCAAGACGTAAAGACGCGCTCATACTCAGGTAGTAGTGACCGGGGACAGGGCCGTTCGTCAGCCGGGCATTGCCGGGCCCGGATCGCGGCCACGGCCACCAGCGTCGACCCCGACAGGATCGTCATGTCGGCCAGCGCCAGCGGCCCGGCCCCGCCGGGCAGCGCGTACGCCAGCACCGCCCCCGCCACCAGCGTGATCGCCCATCTCCTGACCAGCACCCTGGTCCCGGCCCGCAGCCCGCTCAGCACCAGAACGCTGACGTGCACCACGAGCACCGGCCCCGGCCACAGCGCGTCGGCCGCCGGCCCGCCGCCCGCCACGCCCTCGGCCGCCAGGACGGCCAGCACGGACCCGACCAGGGACAGCCACCAGGCCGCGACCGGCCACCACAGGCACAGCCCCACGGCCAGCGCCGAGAGGAGCCCCAGCATGCCCGCCGACACGTTGCGCACCGCGTGGTCCTCGACCAGGGTGTGCCACGCGACCGCGCCCAGGAGCAGCCCGTAGCCGCAGACCCCGGCGTAGGCCCAGGCCGTCACGCGCCCCGGCCACGCGTTACCGAGCAGAGCCCGCGAACCGTGATCGACGCGTTCAGACAAGCATGATCACCTCATCCTGGTGGTCGGCTCAGGCGCGAGACGGGCCCCGCCGCCCGTCTACCAGCGAGCCTGCCGTATCGGGATACCAGCGACCCTGCCGTATACGGATACCAGCGAGCCTGCCGCATACGGACGCCGAACGCGCCCGTCCGCCGCGGCCTAAGCTGGTCCACGGACACTTCGGGCGTCTTGCGCCGAATGGGAGGTATGACCCTTATGGGGTTGGAAGTCGAGAGCCGGCCGTCCGACTCTCCGTACATCGAGCGGGTGTGGCGCAGCCGCAGCGACGGCGTCGGCCGGATGACGGCGGTCGCGGCCTCCCGCTGGGACCTGGTCTTCTGGCAGCACCGCGGGCAGGTGAGCGCGGCCGTGGCCGGGCCCGAGACGAAGGCGAGCCAGGCGCCGGTGCCTGAAGACGCCACGTTCTTCGGCATCACCTTCGTCCACGGCGCACTGATGCCTCACCTGCCGGTCGAGCAGGTCGTCGACAGGCAGGTGGAGCTCCCGGGCGCGACCCGCCGATCGTTTTGGCTGCACGGCTCGTCCTGGCATCTGCCGGGCTACGAGGACGCGGAGGCGTTCGTCGCGCGACTGGTGCGCGAGGAGATCCTGGTCCGCGACCCGATCGTGCCGGCGGTGCTGGACGGGGCGGCGCCGGAGGTGTCCGTACGCACGCTCCAGCGGCGTTTCCTGGCGGCGACCGGGCTGACCCGGGCCGCCATCCGGCAGATCGACCGTGTCAGGAGCGCGGCGGTGCTGCTCCAGGAGGGCGTGCCGGCCCACGACGTGATCCACCGGCTCGGCTACTACGACCAGCCGCATCTGGCGCGGTCGCTGACCCGTTACGTCGGGCGCACCGCCACCCAGCTCACGGGGCCCGGCCCGGCGGAGCCGCTGTCGCTGCTGTACAAGCCCTGAGCCACCGGCTTCCACGCGGGGCCCGGGCGATCTCCCCGCCTCGGCGCGTCGCTTTTGTACGAGACTTGAGCCGTCCCGTTCCCCCGGCCGCGGCGGCGGTGGGGCCGGGCGGGAGCGTCGTGCCGGCCCGGTGCTGTTCACCTGGCAGCTCCGCGCACAGCGCCCGCCGTTCGGCCCGACGCCATCCGCAGATCCTTGACTGCCGGGGCACACACTTCGCTTGCGAATCAAGGATGTACATGCACCGCAACACCCTCTCCGCCGTCGCGGCGGCCGCGATCCTGCTGGCCGGGAGCGCGCCCGCGGTGGCGGCCACCCCGCAGGACTCGTTCTTCGGCGGGCGGCTGCCGCTGAGCGCCCCGCCGGTGACCTCGACCGTGGCGCCGGGCGTGACGCTGACCACCATGTCGCTCGGGGCCAAGGACGACGGCGACTACTGGACCGTACACGTCTACCTGCCCGGCACGCCCGACGGGCCGCTCAACACGGCCGGCACCGCGCTGGGGGCCAGGGAGATCGCCGACCGGGTGGCCGGGGTGGCCCGGGAGAAGGGCTTCGAGCCGCGGATCGAGGAGGTCACCGCGCCCGCGTACGCCGACCGTCCCGCGGGCACGCTCGGCTGGACCGTCAGGGTCGGCCGGTACGCCACCTCCGCCGAGGCGTCCGCCGCGCTCTCCAAGCTCAGGGCGGCGGGTTTCGCCGGCGGCACCCGCTACACCGCGCAGGACGGCACCGACCCCGGCGCCCCGCAGAAGGTGCACGTGCTGCGGGTGGACTTCCGCGAGTTCGGCGGCACGGTCGGCACCGACTTCGGCGCGACGCTGAACGGCACGGAGAAGCTGACCGACCTCGCCGCCGCGGCCGGTGCGGTGGCCGGGATCAACGCGCAGTGGTTCTACAACAGCGCCCCAGGCGGCATGTACGTCAAGGACGGCAAGCTGATCGGCTCGGCCACCCAGGGCAGGGGCGGCATCAAGATCACCAAGGGCGGGCGCTCCGTCGACGTGGACGCCTACACCGCCCACGTCACCCTGCGCGCCGGCCGGGAGAACGTGGAGATCGACGGCGTCAACCGGGTGCCGGGCGAGATCTACAACTGCGGCGGCGTGGGCGGCGACCAGCCCACCGAGAAGCCGCAGCACGACCTGAAGTGCACCGACGACAGTGAGCTGGTGCTGTTCACCCCCGAATGGGGCACCCCGCCGTCCGGCGCGGGCGCCGAGGCGGTGCTGGACGCGCGCGGCACGGTGACGGCGGTCAACACCTCGCGCGGCGCGGCGGTGCCCGCCGGCGGGTCCACGATCCAGGCCATCGGCGACAGCGCCGCCTGGCTGCTCGAACACGCCAAGGCGGGCGAGCGGCTGCGGGTCGGCGAGCGGGTCGAGGACAGCAGGGGCCGCCGGGTCGCGCTGACCAAGGACACCACGATCCTCCAGGTCGGGCCCACGCTCGTACGGGACGGCCGGGTGTCGGTGAACGCGGCGGCCGACGGCCTCGTCCGCGAGGGCACCGACCAGACGTTCACCTACAACTGGACCCTGCGCGCCAACCCCCGGTCGATGATCGGCATGGACGACCGCGGCCGCCTCATGTTGGTGGTCGTCGACGGGCGGCAGGACGGCTACAGCGAGGGCCTCGGGATCGCCCAGACGGCCGAGTTGATGAAGCTGCTCGGGGCGCGCGAGGCGATGAACCTCGACGGCGGCGGCTCCAGCGTCATGGTCACCTCGGGGACCGGCATCGTGAACCGGCCCTCGGACGCGACCGGACAGCGCTCGCTCGGCAACGTCTTCCTGGTCCGCCCGTAGCGAAGGCACTCCTCACCGCTCTCCTCGCCAGGGCCCGGCACGCGACCACCACCGCGCGCCGGGCCCTGGCGCGTGGACCGGGCCCGTCGTGTGGGACCGGGCCCTGGCGCGTCGGCCGGGCCTGTCGTGTGGGATCGGGCGCTGGCACGTCGGTGCGACCGCCGGATGACAACGATGTCTTGACAGCGCGCCCTCGGCTTGAAACTTTCGTAGCAATCGGGGTTGACAACGTTGTCAAGTAATCGGCCACCGACGCACGAAAGGCGCCCCCCGAGTGAAACGCCCTCTCCTGACGGCGGTCTTATGCCCCGTCGTCGCGCTCCTGCTCGCCACCCCCGCCGCCTACGCCCTCACCTCCAGCTCCGGATCGGATCCCGTGCCCAATCCCGGCCCGTCGGGCACCCCCGCCCCCGGCCCCTCCTCCAGCCCGCCGCCCGACCCCGGCCCGGCCGAGCCCGCCCCCTCGACCGAGGAGCTGCGGCGGGCCGCCCTCGACGGCCAGTCGCTGGCCAAGGCGGAAGGGGCGGCCTTCGCCACCTCCTTCGAGCCCGGCGATCCCCAGCCGACCTGGCTCAACACCGCCGAGAAGTCCCGTGACACCACCGGCACGCTGCCCGGCGGCATCGAGGGCAGCATCTCCGACCAGGTCGCCCGGGTCTCCGCCAGCGGCGAGTACGCCTCCGCGGGCGAGGTGAAGGAGAACCTGGCCGACGGCGACGCCAACACCAAGTGGCTGGTCTTCACCGCCACGGGCTGGGCCCAGTACACCCTGTACGCCCCCGTCGCGGTCGTGCACTACGCGCTGACCTCCGCCGACGACTCCCCCGAACGCGACCCCCGCGACTGGCAGCTCCAGGGCTCGCAGGACGGGCAGACCTGGACCACCCTGGACACCCGCACCGGCGAGACGTTCACCGCGCGCCACCAGCGCAAGGAGTACCGCTTCCCCGGCACCACCGCCTACGCCCACTACCGGCTGAACGTCACCCGCATCGGCGGCGGCTCCACCCTGCAACTGGCCGAGTGGGAGCTGTCGGACGGCCGGAGCGGACCCCGTCCGCCCAGCGACATGCGCAGCCAGATCGGCACGGGACCGACCGGCGGCTTCGTCTCCAAGCCCCGCGCCGGCTTCACGGGGCTGCGCGCGCTCCAGTACGCCGGCAGCACCACCGGCCAGAACGGCGGCCACTCCTGGAACAAGGTGTTCGAGGTGGACCTGCCCGTCACGTCCGCCACGGAGCTGTCCTACGTGGTCTTCCCCGAGTTCACCGCGGCCGACCTGCGCTATCCCAGCACGTACGTCTCGGTGGACCTGGCCTTCGCGGACGGCACCTACCTGAGCGACCTGAAGGCGGTCGACCAGCACGGGGTGCGGCTGTCCCCGCGCGCGCAGGGCGAGTCCAAGACCCTCTACGCCGACCAGTGGAACTTCAAGCACTCCAGGATCGGCGAGGTGGCCAGGGGCAAGCGGATCAGCCGCATCCTGGTGGCCTACGACAGCCCCGCCGGACAGGCCGGGTTCCGCGGCTGGGTGGACGACATCAAGATCGTCTCGGAGCGGAGGCGGGAGCCGTACGAGGGCCGCGAGGAGCGGCAGGCCGGGCTGACGCAGTACGTGTCGACGACCCGCGGCACGCACTCCACGGGCGGCTTCTCGCGCGGGAACAACTTCCCCGCCACGGCCGTGCCGCACGGGTTCAACTTCTGGACGCCGATGACCAACGCCGGCTCGACGAGCTGGCTGTACGAGTACCACCGGGCCAACAACGCGGCCAACCAGCCCGAGATCCAGGCGTTCACGGCCGGCCACGAGCCCAGCCCGTGGATGGGCGACCGGCAGACGTTCCAGTTCATGCCCTCGGCGGCCGAGGGGACGCCGGACCCGTCGCGCACGGCGCGGGCGCTGGCCTTCCGCCACGAGCGGGAGATCGCCCGGCCGCACCTGTACGCCGTCACCTTCGACAACGGGCTCACCACCGAGATCGCGCCCACGGATCACGCGGCGCTGGCCCGCTTCACCTTCCCCGGTGACGCGGCCAAGCTGGTCTTCGACAACGTCAACAACGACGGCGGCCTCACGCTCGACACCGCGAACGGCGTGGTCACCGGCTATTCCGACGTCCGCAGCGACCTGTCCACCGGGGCCACGCGGATGTTCTACCACGCCGTCTTCGACCGCCCGGTCACCGGCGGCGGCAGGCTCACCGGCCAGGGCCGCGACAACGTGCTGGGCTACCTGTCCTTCGACGCCGGCCAGAGCCGCACGGTGAGCATGCGCATCGCGTCCTCGCTGATCAGCGTGGAGCAGGCCAGGCGGAACCTGGAGCTGGAGATCGCCGCCTCCGACACGCTGGAGACGGTCGGCGAGCGGGCCCGCCGGGCGTGGGAGGCCAAGCTGGGCGTCATCGAGGTCGAGGGCGCCACCCGCGACCAGCTCGTCACCCTCTACTCCAACCTCTACCGGCTGTTCCTCTATCCCAACTCCGGCTTCGAGAACACCGGCACCGCCGCCGCCCCCGTCTACCGGCACGCCGTGCAGTCGTCCACGACCACCCCGCCCAGCACGCCCACCCACACGGGGGCGCCGGTGGCCGACGGGAAGGTGTACGTCAACAACGGCTTCTGGGACACCTACCGCACCACGTGGCCGGCGTACGCGCTGCTCACGCCGGAGGCGGCCGGTGAGATGGTGGACGGGTTCGTCCGGCAGTACGAGGACGGCGGCTGGATCGCCCGCTGGTCCTCGCCCGGCTACGCCGACCTGATGGTCGGCACCAGCTCCGACGTCGCCTTCGCCGACGCCTACCTGAAGGGCGTGGGCGGCTTCGACGCCGAGAAGGCGTACGAGGCCGCGGTCAAGAACGCCACCGTCGCCCCGCCCACCCGCCACGTGGGCCGCAAGGGCCTGCCGACCTCGGTCTTCCTCGGCTACACCAGCGTCGAGTCGACCGGTGAGGCCATGTCGTGGGCGCTGGACGGCTACATCAACGACTTCGGCATCGCGAACATGGCCAAGGCCCTGGCCGAACGCGCCACGGGCGCCGAGCGGGCCCGCTATCTGGAGGAGCACGAATACTTCAGGAACCGGGCGCTCAACTACGTGCACCTGTTCGACCCGGCGGCCGGCTTCTTCCAGGGCCGCGCCGCCGACGGCTCCTTCCGCCGCACGCCCGACGCGTACGACCCGCGTACGTGGGGCTTCGACTACACCGAGACCAACGGCTGGAACATGGCCTTCCACGTCCCTCAGGACGGCCGCGGCCTGGCCAACCTCTACGGCGGCGCGGACGCGCTGGCGGCCAAGCTGGACACGTTCTTCGCCACGCCGGAGACGGCGCTGTTCCCCGGCTCGTACGGCGGGATCATCCACGAGATGCGCGAGGCCCGCGACGTCCGGATGGGCCAGTACGGGCACAGCAACCAGCCCTCGCACCACATCCCCTACATGTACGACTACGCGGGGCAGCCGTGGAAGACCCAGGCCAAGGTGCGCGAGGCGCTCTCCCGGCTGTACCTGGGCAGCGAGATCGGCCAGGGCTACCCGGGCGACGAGGACAACGGGGAGATGTCGGCCTGGCAGATCTTCGGCGCGCTGGGCTTCTACCCGCTGCAGATGGGCAGCCCGGCCTACGCGATCGGCTCGCCGCTGTTCGACAAGGCGACGGTGCGGCTGGAGAACGGGAAGAAGCTCGTGATCAGGGCGCGGGACAACAGCGCCCGCAACGTGTACGTCCAGGGGCTGAAGGTCAACGGCAAGGCGTACGGGAAGACGTACCTGCCGCACGAGCTGATCACCAAGGGCGGCGAGCTGGAGTTCGAGATGGGGCCGCGGCCGTCGCGCTGGGGCACCGGCAAGGACGCCGCGCCGCCCTCTATCACCCGTGACGACCGCGTGCCCGCGCCGCTGCACGACGTCACCGGGCCGGGGCGCGGCACGGCGACGGGGGCGGGCGGCGCCGACGTGAGCGCGTTGTTCGACGACGACTCGGCCACCCGGGCGGCGCTGCCCGCCTGGGTCCGGTACTCGTTCACCGGCGAGCGGGAGGCGCGCTTCTACACGCTCACGTGCGGCGCGGGGCAGCCCGGCGAGGATCCGACCGGCTGGGTCCTGGAGGGCTCCGCCGACGGCGCCTCGTGGACGGTACTGGACGAGCGGTCGGGGCAGGGCTTCGCGTGGCGGTCGCAGACCCGGCCGTTCAAGATCGCCAAGCCGGGCGCGTACGCCCACTACCGGATCCGGTTCATCGGCGGGACGTCGCTGGCGGAGATCGAGCTGCTCGCGCCCGCGCCGCCGGACACCTCGCCGCTGGTCGTCGAGGCCGCTCCGGCTCTCGCGGGGGCGGGCGAGACCGTACCGATCCCGGTGAAGGTGTCCAACCACGGCGCCCGTCCGGCCGACGGGCGGCTGACCGCCACCGGGCCCGAGGGCTGGACGATCCAGCCCGCCGCCGCGGACTTCGGGCCCGTCGCGCCGGGCGCGTCGCAGACGGTGACGTTCCAGGTGGCGGTGCCGGGCACGGCCGCTCCCGGCGCCTACCCCGTACGGTTCTCGGCGGCCTCCGGCCAGGGCCCGGCCACCGAGCAGGCGACGGTCAGCGTGCTCGGCGACACCGTGCAGTTCACCCCGGGCACCGCCGCCGAGGAGCCCTGGCTGCTGGAGGAGGGCGGGTCCCAGCTCGACGGTGAGGTGTTCGACGGGCGGGCCCGCTTCACCGACGGCGACCGCCACGCCGTCTACCGGTTCGCGCTGCCGGGGCAGGTGAGCGGGGGCTCGCTGACCCTGGACATCGGCAACCAGTTCCTCGTCCAGGTCTCGGCCGACAACCAGACCTGGCGGACGGTGCTGGAGGAGACCGGGAACGTCCGCGACCTGTCCAACCGGGAGCCGCGCACGCTCGACCTGGCCGACCTGCGGGGTCAGGGAGACACGTTCTACCTGCGCCTCGGCGACAGCCGGCCGGCGGACGGCTGGGGATCCTGGCTGGCCAGGGTCCGCCTCGACCTGCGCCGCACCCCGGCCTAGCGACCGGCGGAGGTGCCCGGGGCCTCGCTCGCCCCGGGCACCTCCGCATGTGCTGGAGTGCGCAAGCACCCACGCCACGGTTCGTCGAGACCACCACCCACGGGCGGAACCGCCTAGCCTCTTGGTCGTGATCTCTTGAGAAGAGGACGCGATGAACATGCAGAGCGATCACGACCTGCCGCCGGGCGTGCCGTGCGCGATGAGCCCGAGTGCCCCGTACCACCTCGGCTACGTCGTGCCGGACATCGAGCGCGCCATGCGCGACCTGCGCACGGCGTCTCGCCGAGGACGGCTACCCGCTGGACTTCGACGCCCGGCCGTACGGCCGCCCCTGGACCTACCACCGCCTGCCGGGCCTCGGGCTGCGCATCGAGCTCGTCGACGTCTCGGTCCAGCCCGAGTTCCTACGGACCTGGAACCCCGACGGCCCCACGATGCCGCCCCTGAACCGCTGATCGTCCCTTGGACGAAGGCCGGTGGCCCGCACCACGTCCCGGCCGAAAGCTCGTCCCGTTTAGTCTGTTCACATCCCGATCACACCGGGGACCGGAGGGACGATGAGCCTGGCCAGCCTGGGGCTGACCGCCACGCAGGAGCGGCTGTACCGCTACCTGCTGCGCACCGCGCGCGCCGACCTCGACACCGCCGCCGCCGAGCTGCCCATGCCCGGCGTCCGGGAGGTGGCCGGCGAACTGCGTGCGCTCGGCCTGGTGGACCACGCGCTCACCGCGGTCACCCCCGCGGCGGCCGTGGACCTCCTGGTACGGCGGCGCATCGAGCACACACAGCGCCAGCTCACCGAGCTGACCCTCGCCTGGGACGTGCTCACCGAACTGTCCGAGGAGCACCGCAGCGGCCGCCCCGTCCAGATGGTCGAGCACATGCCCGACGGCCCGTCCGTGACCCGCCGCATGGCGGGGCTCCTGACCGACGACCCGGGTGAGCTGATGCACCTGAAGGCGAAGGCCCTGTTCGGCGGAAGGGGGTACCAGGTCAACCGGTTCAAGGGGTTGCTGGCTCGCGGGTTGCGCAGCCGTACGCTGTTCTCCGCGCATGCCCTGGACGACCCCGAGCAGGAGCCGTACGCGCGGTCCCTGAACGAGCTGGGCGACCTGCACCGGGTGACGACCGAGCCGGTCCGGCACCTGGCCGTCGTCAACCGGTCGGTCGCCTTCGTCCAGGCCGATCCCGCCGACGCGACGGCGGGCGCGCTGCAGATCCGCCAGCCGGGGGCGGTCGCGATGCTGGCGGACGTGTTCGACGGCATGTGGGCCCGCGCCCGAGACCTGGACGACCTGCCCCTCTCTCCCATCGAACAGCAGGTGCTGCACGCCCTCACCTCTCACGACACCGACGAGGCCGCCGCCCGCTCGCTGAACGTCTCCGTACGCAAGTTCCGCACCCACGTCGCCGACCTGATGTCCCGGCTCGGCGCCGGCACCCGCTTCCAGGCCGCCCTGCGCGCCAAAGAACGCGGCTGGCTCTGACCCGGCTCACCACGGGCCAGGTGCGCGCTGATCCCGGCGTCGCGCGGTGGCCGCCACAGCCCCAGGGTTCGTCCTGGCCTCCGGGTCGTGGGCGAGCACCGTACGGCCGCCGTCGACCGGGAGGGTCGCGCCGGTGATGAAGCCGGCCTCGGGTGACAGCAGGTAGGTGATGGCCGAGGCGACCTCGTGGGCGTCCGCGACGCGGCCCAGCGGGTGCACGGCGGCCATCTGCTCCTTGATCCGGGCGGCGGCTTCCTGGCCATGGGCGGCCAGGTAGGCGGCGTAGCGCTCGGTGTGCACCGAGCCGGGCGCCACCGCGTTCACGCGGATGCCGCGCGGGCCGTACTCGACGGCCAGCGCCCTGGTCATCCCCTCGATGGCCGCCTTGGCGGTCACGTACGGCAACGAGCCGGGGACCGCCTGCCGCGCCTGATGGGAGGAGACGTTGACGATCGCCCCAGGGGATCGGGCGGCGAGGAACCGGCGGACCGCGGTCGCGCAGCCGGTCAGCGCCAGGTCCAGATTCACCGCGATCAACTCGCAAACCTGCCGGGCGGCGGACGAGTGCACCGAGGCGTCGCGGAACACGGCGGCGTTGTTGACCCAGCCCGCCAGGGGCGCCGCGGCCTCGGCCGCGTCGGCGGCCAGCTCGGCGACGCGGGGATCGGCGGCGTCGCCCGCCAGCCCGATCAGACGCTCTTCCCCGGCATGCCCTTTCATCCAGGCCAGGCCCGCCGGATCCCGGTCGATGGCCACCACCGTGCCGCCCGCGGCGACCAGTCGCTCGGCCACGGCCCGGCCGATGCCCCGGCCACCGCCCGTGACCACGTAGGAGCCGTTCATACTCCTCCTCGCTCTCTGGGCCAGATCTGTGCCGGCTGCCTGGCGTCGTACCAGGAGACGTGACGATCGCCCGGACTGTCAAGTGCTTGCATGGAAGCACTTTCCAGATAGGGTTGCGTTTCGCCGACATCGAGTGAGGGAGCGCGTTCGTGACCAGCCCGCCGACCATCTACGACGTGGCCGGCAGGGCGGGCGTCAGCATCTCCACGGTCTCGCGGGCGCTCAACTCGCCCGGCAGGGTCAGCGAGCAGACCCGCCGCAAGGTGCTCGCCGCCGTGGACGCGCTCGGATTCACCCCCAAGCCGGACGCCGTGGCCAAGGCCCGCCGCGGTGTCGGCCGCATCGGTGTGATCGCGCCCCACACCTCCTACCCCTCGGTGGCCCGCCGCCTCAACGGCATCCTGAGCGCCATCGGGCCGCGGCCGCTGGAAGTCGTCCTGTTCGATCAGGAGTCGGCCGCGGAGAGCGCATCGCCCCTGCTGGCCAGCCTGCCGGTCACCGGCCGGCTCGACGGGCTCATCGTGGTCAGCCTCCCCCTCGACGAGAGCGTCGCCGACCGGCTCACCGGCCTGGGGCTTCCGACCGTCCTGCTCGACGTACGCCACCCCGGCTTCGACGCCGTGCACACCGACGACACCGCCGGGGGCCGCCTGGCCGCCGGACACCTGCTGGAACGCGGCCATCGCCGCTTCGGTTTCCTCGGCGAGGCCCAGATCTCCGACCGCTACGTCTCGCCGTCGCAGCGCAGGCTCGAGGGATACCGCGTCGCGCTCGCCGACGCCGGCCACCCCCTCCGCGACGAGGACGTCCGGCTGGTCCGCCATCGCGCGCGCGAGGCCCTGTCGGCCGCTCACGAGCTGCTGTCCCGGCCGGAGCACCCGACCGCCGTCTTCGCCGCGGACGACACGCTCGCCGCCGGGGTCCTGCGGGCGGCCCGCGACGTCGGCCTCACCGTTCCCCGCGACGTCGCCGTGGTCGGCTTCGACGACGGCGAACTCGCCGAGGTCATCGACCTCACCACGATCCGCCAGCCGCTGGAAGAGTCCGGCCGCGCCGCCGCGGAACGCCTCATCCAGCAGCTCGACCACCGCACCACCGCCCGTGACCTGGCCCTGGAGCTGGAGCTGATCGTTCGCGGAACGACCTGACCGATCCCCCGTAGGCCGCCGGTCGGCCTGGCAGGAAAGCTCCTGGCCGGTGCGCGACGCACACGGCGTCGGGGTCCGGCACTCAACCTCCCGGCGGGTTCGCGCGTTGGGAGGGGCGAAAGGGGGCCCTCATCGATGACGGACGATGACGAAGCGGACTTCGACGTGTTCCTTGCCACCAGGAGCACCGCGTTACTGCGTACCGCGATCCTGATCTGCGGGATGGCCAGGCACGACGCCGAGGACCTGGTCCAGCACGCGCTGGAGAGGGTCTACCGGAACTGGCCCCGCATCAGGCATGACAACCCCGAGGCGTACGCGAAGAGGGTCGTCGTGAACGCGGCGATCAGCAAGGCCCGGCGGCGCAAGGTCGTCCAGGAGGTCATGTTCGCCCGGCCGCCCGAGACCGCCGCCCACTCCCCCGACCTCGACCTGCGCGACACGCTCATCGGCGAGCTACGCAGGCTGCCGCCCCGGATGCGGGCCGTGCTCGTGCTGCGCTACTGGGAGGACCAGTCGGAGCAGGCCACCGCGGCCCTGCTCGGCTGCTCGGTCGGAACGGTCAAGAGCCAGGCGGCGCGGGGGCTCGCCAGGATCCGCGAAAACATGCAAGCCGCAGAGGAAGTGACCAGATGACGATCGAGGACGACCTCGCGAACGCCATGGCGGAGCACGTCCGCGACGTGCGGGCCGCGCCGGACCTGGGCAGCGCCATCCGCCGCGGGCATCGCGCCCACGTGATCAGGTTCCGCGCGGCGGGGGCGGCGCTCGTCACGGCGGCGGTCATGGTGGCCGTGCCGGTGACGCTGAACTCCGGCGGCCCCGCCGGCAACCCCGACGCCGCCACCGGCCAGGACAGTGCCGAACTGCGCAACGACGTGACCGTCCCCGACATCACGGGTCGGCCGACCACCGAGGCGGTGCAGGCGCTCCATGTTGCCGGACTGAAGGCCGCGCTGTCCGGAACGCAGGTACGCGGAGGTCAGGTGACGGCGCAGGAGCCCGCCGCCGGCACGGTCGTCCCCAGGGGCAGCCTGATTACGCTCGACGTACAGCTCCCGCCCGCGCCGACGCCGCAGGCCCTGGGAGATCTCGGCGACGGGCGGAAGTTCGGCGGCATCCGGCTCACCTACCTGCCCGAGGGGCTCGAATGGGGCCGGTGGTCGAACGACGACGTGATCGGCGCCGGCAAGAGCTACACCACCGGCTACCGCAAGCCGGACCTCCCCCAGGGCGAGTATTCCGTCCAGGTGATCGTGGCCCATGGCGCGTCCGCGGACGCTCTGTACACCTTCGCGCCTGAGCACCGGGACGAGAACGTGGACATCGGCGGCAGGCCGGCGCGGCTTTCCCCGGGCGGTGACTCTGCCGTCGACGGCGGGCCGAGCACCCCCACGATCACCTGGAAGATCCGTGACGACCTGGCCGTGAAGGTGTTCATCAGCCCCAAGTACGCCGAGGAGGTCGACGGCCCGGGCGAGCTGAAGAAGATCGCGAAGGGCGTCCGCGCGATCGAGTGAACGCACGGGCGTGCCGCCCGGACCACGACCGGCGATCACGATCGGAGACGGCGCGCGACGGCGGCCTTTCCAGGTCCCGCCACTATCCCGATGCCGAATAGTGTCATCGAAAAGACGCGCTTAACATGGGTCGCGCCACTACCTACCGTTTGGTCAGGCCAATAAGACATGGACTGGCTGGGGGTCACGTGGCCGTTGATGCTGTCTCTCGACGTAACATCCTGCGACTCGGCGCCGGCATGGGCGGCGCGCTGGCGCTGGGCCCGATGCCGGCCGGTCCCGCGGAGGCGGCCGTGGCCGCCGCCGCGGCGACGACCGCGCCCCTCGGCACCTTGGACCAGGCCAAGGACGTCTACCAGGCGATCGGCGTGCGACCGCTGATCAACGCGCGCGGCACGTTCACGATCCTCAGCGGCTCTCTCATGCTGCCCGAGGTACGCGCCGCCATCGACGCGGCGGCCAGGCAGTACGTGCACCTGGACGAGCTGGCAGACGCTATCGGCAAGCGCCTCGGCGAGCTGACCCGTTCGGAGTTCGGCCTGGTCAGCTCGGGCTGCGCCGCCGCGCTCACGCACGCCACGGCGGCCTGCGTGGCCGGCGGCAACCCCGACCTGCACGTACGCATCCCCGACCTGACCGGGTTCAGGAAGACAGAGGTGATCATCCCCCGGCATTCGCGCAACGTCTACGAGGCGGCGGTCAGCGCGGTCGGGCTGAAGGTCGTCGAGGTGTCGACCCGCGCCGAGTTGGAGGCGGCGATGGGCCCGCAGACCGCGCTGGTCTACATCATGGCGGGGCCCAGGGTGGACGAGAGCGAGATCAACACCAGGGTCATCGCCGAGGTCGCGCAGCCCAAGGGCGTGCCCGTCCTGGTGGACGCCGCCGCCGAGATCCTCACCATCCCCAACGTGCACCTCGGCCACGGCGCGGACCTGGTGGCCTACAGCGGCGGCAAGGCCATCCGCGGCCCTCAGTCGGCGGGTCTGCTGCTCGGCCGGGAGGACCTGGTCAGGGCCGCGTGGGTGCAGAGCGCCCCGCACCACGGGTTCGCGCGCGGTTTCAAGGTCGGCAAGGAAGAGGCCATGGGGATGCTCATGGCGGTGGAGATGTGGGTGCGCCGCGACCACGACGCGGAGTACCGGCGGTGGACCGGATGGCTGCGGGACATCGCCGACAAGGTGTCCGGCATCCCCACCGTGACCACCTCGATCGTGCAGCCCGAGGGGCTGTCGAACCGGACCCCGTCGCTGACCGTGCTCTGGGACGGTGAGCGGCTCGGCGTGTCGGGCCAGACCGTGACGGACACCCTCTACCAGGGCGAGCCGCGCATCGCTCTGAACGCCGCGAGCCGCGACGGCAGGACCGGCGTGTCGATCACGCCCTACATGCTGACGCCCGGCGACGAGAAGGTCATCGCCCGGGAGCTCGTCGAGCTACTGAAGGACCCCCCGGAGCCGCCGGAGCCGGCCAAGCCGCCCACGGTGGACGTCAGCGGCGACTGGTCACTGAAGATCAAATATATGGCCGGCGCCTCGGACGCGCACCGGCTGCGGCTCTCGCAGGACGGCGCCACCGTCACCGGCTCGCACACCGGCGACTTCGTCACCCGGGACCTCACGGGCACGGTCAGCGGTGACACCGTACGCGTCCGCAGCAGCTACGGCGAGGAGCACGGCGACTCGCTCTCCTTCACCTTCACCGGGACCGTCCAGGGCGACGCGATCAGCGGCGAGCTCGACATGGGCGAGTACCTCAAGGCGACCTGGACGGCCGCGCGCGGCGGCTGACCCCGACCGCACCGACGTCGTTTCCCCAGCAAACCCCACCCCCAAGGAGGACGTGTTGTCCGAAAACCGCCGGGACTTCATCCGCAAGGCCGCCCCTGCCGTCGCCGCGGCAGCCGCGGTACCGGTCATCGCCGCCGCCACCCCGGCCGCCGCGAGCGGCCACGACCCGGGCGGCCGCAGGCCGAAGAAGAAGGTCCACTACCCGGGTTCTGAGCCGCCGGAGAACCCCCTGTTCAGCCCCGTCGTCACCTACGGGAACCTGGTCTTCCTGTCCGGCATCGGCGCGCACTTCGACGGCGACATCCGCGCCCACACCGACCACGTGCTGACCGAGCTGGAGCGAAACCTGGAGGCCGTCGGCTCGTCCATGGCGAAGGTTCTCAAGGTGAACGTCTACCTGAACGATCTCGCCGACTACGACGGCATGAACGCGGTGTTCCTGGGCCGGTTCGGCCCCGAACCGGGGGTGCGTACCACGATCGCCGCGGCCGGGGGCATCCCCGGCGATTCCCTCGTCGAGATCGACTGCATCGCCGTCATCTGAAAGGACGGACATGAATCTTCGAGCGCGGGCCGGTTGGGCAGTCGTTCCCACGGTTCTCTCTCTGCTGGTCGGCGTCTCCGCCGCCGCGGCGGGCACCACGCCGGCCGCGCGGGAGCCCCAGTACGACCTTCTGATCCGCCGAGGCCACGTCATCGACCCGAAGAACGGCACCGACGCGCTCAGGGACGTCGCCGTCAAGGACGGCAAGATCGCCAAGGTCGCGGAGCGCATCGACGCCCGCGAGGCCGAGCGGACGGTCGACGCCTCGGGCAAGTACGTCACCCCGGGTCTCATCGACCTGCACGCCCATCTGTTCACCGGTCCGGAGGGCGCCTACGCCGACGGCTTCCAGAGCGTCGCGCCGGACGGGTTCACCTTCCGCTCGGGCGTGACCACCGCCGTCGACACCGGCTCGGCCGGCGCGTCGAACTTCGCCCAGTTCAAGAAGAACGTCATCGACCGTTCGAAGACCCGGGTGCTGGCCTTCCTCAACATCGTCGGCAAGGGCATGGCCGGGGGCGACTTCGAACAGGACCTGAACGACATGCAGGCGGGCCCGGCGGCGGAGGTCGCGCTGCAGTACCCCGAGATCGTCGTCGGCATCAAGACCGCTCACTACGAGGGCCCTGAATGGGACGCGGTGGAAAGGTCCGTCGAGGCCGGGGAGAAGGCCGACATACCGGTGATGGTGGACTTCGGCGCCAACCGGCCCGAGCGACCGCTCGCCCAACTGCTGACCGAGAAGCTGCGCCCGGGTGACATCTACTCGCACGCGTACTCGGGCAACCGCGGTGAGCTGGGCGCGGACGGCAAGCTCAACCCCGGCCTGCACGCGGGGCGCGAGCGGGGCGTGCTGTTCGACGTCGGCCACGGCGGCGGCAGCTTCGCGTGGGAGGTCGCCGTACCGGCCATGAAGGAGCGGTTCCAGCCCGACACCATCTCCACCGACCTGCACATCACCAGCATGAACGGCGGCATGAAGGACATGGCGAACGTCATGTCGAAGTTCCTCGCCCTCGGCATGCCGCTCAAGGACGTGGTGGCGGCGTCGACCTGGCGGCCCGCCCAGGCGATCGGGCACGAGGAGCTGGGGCACCTGTCGGTGGGCGCGCCGGCCGACCTGTCGGTGTTCACGCTGGAGAAGGGCAGGTTCGGGTTCGTCGACAGCTTCGGTTTCCGGATCGACGGCAAGCAGAAGCTGCTCTGCGAGCTGACCGTGCGCGGCGGCGAGGTGGTCTGGGACCTCAACGGCAGGGCCGCGCAGGTCTGGAAGCCGGGCTCGGGCCAGGGCGACGGCGAGCACTGACCGCCCTCACCCCGCACGAACGGGCTCCCGTCCGCACCGCACCCGGACGGGAGCCCTTCCGTGTGCTCGGGCCGGCCCTGTCGAACCAGCTCTGTCTCCTCGGACCGGCGGCATTTCCGCAGACCGGCCGTGTCTTCTCAGACCAGTGGTTTCTCAGAGCGGCGGCTCGTCCCAGGGCCAGCGGGGTGCGGGCAGGGTCGTGAGGGTCCGGCGGACGGCCTCCACCGCCGGGGACACCACCGCGTTCGCGCGCCACCACACCGCCACGACCCGCTCGCAGTAGGGCTCGGCGACCGGGACCAGGACGACCCCCTCGGTGTTGGCCGTGGTCATGGCCAGGCTGTTGGTGACACCGGTGCCCATGCCGTGGCGTACGAGGGAGATGAGGGTCTGTGGCTGGTTGGTCTGGGCGATGATGACCGGGTTGAGGCCGGCCATGGCGAAGGCGAGGTTGGACTCGTACTGGCGGCCGTGTCCCTCGCCGCTCTCGCCGATCGTCACCACCGGGAGGGAGGCGATCTGCGCGAGCCGTACGCTGCGGGAGCGCGCGAGCGGGTGGTTGTCGCGGAAGACCGCCACCAGCGGCTCGCGCCAGAGCACCCGGCTGACCACCTCGTCGGAGTTGACGAGCGGCTGGAGCGGCCGGATCGCCAGGTCGACGCCGCCTTCGACGAGGTCGTCGCCGAGCGCCACGCTCGGCCCCTCGCGCAGCACGAGCCGCACGTGCGGGTGCGTCGCGCGCAGTGCCCGCACGGCGGCCGGGTAGAGGTAGGAGGCGGCGCTGGGGTAGGCGCCCAGCCGCACCTCCCCGCGTACGACGCCGCCGGTCAGCTCGGCGAGCATGCTGAGCCTGCGCAGGACCTCCTCGGCGTGCGGCAGCAGCGCGCGGCCCTCCGGGGTGAGCGCCGCGGGCTGCAGGGAACGGTCGAGCAGCCGCGCGCCGAGCAGGCGTTCGAGCTCGGCGACGTGGCTGCTGATCCGGGGTTGCGAGCGGTAGAGTGCCTTGGCCGCGGCCGAGAAGCCGCCGTGGTGGGCGACGGCCACGAAGCTGACGATCCAGTCGATCCGGTAGGGAAGCACGTTTCGGACGTCCATCAGCCCCGCTTTCTCGTCGCGGCTCCGGAGATCGCCGCGAGGTTCACGTTCGGGGCATACCCTGATCGGACGGTCCACCCGGCCGCCACGAGAAGCAGCCCGTCCAGGCCATGGCTTGACCGATGGCCTCGACGGGCGGGCTGAGGGGCGGGATCAGCGGATGAACTGGTCGACGTAGTCGGCTCCGAGCCCGACCTGCTCGTAGTGCCTGCGGCACATGTCGATCTTGGTGAAGGTGTCCTCGTAGCCGATCAGCGCGCCGTCCTCGTCCACGTACGCCATCGCACCCGTGATGTTGAAGTACGTGATCATCTCGGGACAGTCGTCGGGCACCGCGAGCGTGTGGATCTCGCCCGGTGGCTCGTAGACGAAATGGCCGGCCTCGGCGACCCACTCGTGCTCGTGGTAGTGCCACCTGCCCTTGAGCACGTATCCGAAGACCACGCCGGGATGGCGGTGCCTGGAGACGATGCCCGCGGCGGTGACCTTGAGCAGGTTGCACCACTGCCCGGTGACCGTGTTGAACATCAGTGGCCGGAACCACACGTCGGGCGCCTGCGGCACCCACACCCGCTCGTCCTCGGGGACTGCGGCGACGGCGATCTCCGGCGGCACCGCGGAGGAGATCGGGATCGTTGGGGCCTGCGTACCGGTCATGAGCCGCTCCTTCTGTGTTGGTCTGAACGTCAGGCGGCCAGGTAGCCGCCGTCCACCGGGAGCACCACGCCCGTGATGAACCGGGCGTCGGGGCCGCACAGGAACACGACCGCCCCCGCCACGTCCGCGGGCTCGCCCCAGCGGCCCATCGGGGTACGGTCCACGATCCGTCGCGCCGCCGTGCCGTCCTCGTGCAGGGCGGCCGTCAGCGCGGTACGGATCCAGCCCGGGGCCACCGCGTTCACCCGGATGCCCTCCCCCGCCCACGCCACCGCCAGCGCCTTGGTGAGCTGCATGACCCCGCCCTTGCTCGCCGTGTACGCGGGCGACTTGGGACCGCCGACGAAGCTGAGCATGGACGCGACGTTCACCACGCAGCCCCGGGAGCGGCGCAGCAGGTCGCGGGCCGCCACGCAGGCCCGCATGGTGCCGGTCAGGTTGACCTCCACCACGCGGGCGAACACCTCCGGGTCGTACTCCTCGTTCCTGGCGATCACCCCGGCGGCGTTCACCAGCACGTCGAGCTTGGGGAGCCCGCCCAGGAACCCCTCCAGCGCCCCGGCCTCGGTCAGGTCCAGCTCGACCGGCCGCACGGCCCCCGGGCGGGGCGAGGGCGGCGGGGCCGGGTCCGCGCCCAGCCCGGCGGCGATCACCTCGGCCCCCGCCGCGGCGAAGCGCTGGGCCACGGCCGCGCCGATGCCGCTGGTGCCGCCGATGACGACCACGGTGCGGCCGTCCTCGGTGCCGCCCGGATGTACTTCGTTCACAGTGATCCTCTCCGCTGAGGTGTCGGCAACTGCGATTCAACCGCCGGCCCGCCGCTCCGCCATCGATCATGCGGGACGAGGATGAGGGCCATTCGAAGTAGGACGGGTGGCCTTTTCCGCCAGGACGGTGTCGAGCCGCGGAATGGGGCCCACGGCGCCGGGCCCGGTGGTGGTGAGCGCGGCGGCGACCACCGCGTACCCGGCCGCCTCGACCGGGGAGTCCCCGTCCAGGAGCCGGGCGGCGAAGGCGCCGTCGAAGGTGTCGCCCGCGCCGGTGGCGTCCACCGCCGTCACCGGGTGTGCGGGCACGTGCGTGACCCGGCCGCCCTCGCCGAGCAGCACGCCGTCCGCGCCCATCTTCAGCGCGACGATCGACGGTCCCCGCCGGGCGAACGCGGCCAGCACCTCCTCCGGCTCGTGCAGGCCAGTGAGCAGGCGCCCTTCCTCCAGGTTGGGCAGGACGACGTCGGCCAGCTCGGCGGTGCGCAGCACGACCGCGCGGGCCCGTTCCACCGGCCACAGGGCGGGCCGGTAGTTGGGGTCGTAGGAGACGAGGGTGCCCGCCCGCCTGGCCACATCGATGGCATGAAAGGCGGCGTCGCAGGCGGAGGGGCTGATCGCCTGCGTAATGCCGCTGAGGTGCAGCAGCCGGGCCGCCGCCACGGCCTCCTCGGGGACGTCCGCGGGCGACAGGCGGCAGGCGGGCGATCCGGCGCGGCGATAGGTGAAGGCGTGCCGGCCCTCGCCGTGCCGGGTGACGAAGTAGATGCCGGTCGCGCCGCCCGGCTCGCCGGTGACGTGGCGTACGTCGACGCCCTCGCGCTCCCACAACCGCATCAGGGCGTGGCCGAAGGCGTCGTCGCCGACGCGGGTGACGTATCCGGCGCCGGCCCCGGACCTGCGGGCGGCGATCACCATGTTGGAGGTGTCACCGCCGAAGCCGAGCTGGAAGGCGGCGTCGTCCGCCAGCGGGCCCTCGGTCGCGGCGTTGAACTCCAGCAGCGGCTCACCGAGGGCGAGGATCTGCGGATGGGGCATCGGCTCAGATCCGGTTGTACTCGGCCAGACCGCTGCGCAGCGAGCCCGAGTCGAGGATGAGCCGGGTCTGCTCCTTCTCCCGTCGCTCGATCTCCTGAGCCGAGCGCAGCACGTCCGCGACGAGCGCCCGCGGGACGCGGACCACGCCGTCGCGGTCGGCCACGATGAGGTCGCCCGGGTGCACGGTCACCTCGCCCAGCACGACCGGTTCGTTGAGCGAGACCGTGCTGTAGCGGCCGACGGTGGTGGCGGGCACGCTGTGGCGGGCGTACACGGGGAAGTCGGGGAAGTCGCGCAGGATCTCGGTGACGTCGCGTACGCCGCCGTCGAGCACGCAGCCCGCGATCCCGCGGGCGACCGCGCCCGCCGTCATCAGCCCGCCCCACACGGCCACGTCGGCGCCGCCCGCGTCGATGCACACCACGCTGCCCTCGGGGGACTCGTCGATGGCGGTCAGCGCGTGCGTCGGCGGCTCCGTCTCCGACGACGGGACCTCCCGTACGGTCACCGCGGGCCCCACCAGCGTGCGGGCCCCGGGTGTGACCTGCCCGACCGCGCCGGCGAGGTAGCCGCGCGCGCCGTGCTGCTCGACGGCGTCGGCGACCGACGCGGTGGAGATGCGACGGAACGCCTCGAGGACGTCCTCGGAATACATGCGTGATGTCTCCTTCAGGTGGTGGTGGGGGTTTCGCTGCCGAGCGGCACGATCCTGCGGATGACCAGGCCGTACACGAGCGCGCCCAGGAGTGACACGCCGCCCGCGACGGCCAGCGGGACGATGTACGAGCCGCCGGAGGCGTCCAGCAGGATGCCGACGACGAGCGGGCTGACGAATCCGGCCACGTTGGACGCGAATCCTTGGATGCCGGCCAGCGATCCGACGTTCGCCGTGGTGGGGGCGACGTCGGCGGGCAGCGCCCACAGGCTGGAGGCGGCGAAGCAGAGCGCGCTCTGGGACAGGGCGAGCAGCCCCAGCGCCAGCCAGGCGTGCTCCACGATCCCGGCGAACACGATCACGGACGACAGGACCAGCCCGATGACCAGCGGGAACTTGCGGGCGTAGGTGACGCTGCGGCCCTGGCTGATCAGCCGCGTCTGCACCCAGCCGCCGAGCCACTGCGCGGGGATCGCCAGCAGCGCCGGGATCATGCCGAAGAAGCCCAGCGTGAGCAGATCGAAGCCGCGCGCGTTCACCAGGTAGGAGGGGAACCAGGTGATGAAGAAGTAGAGCACGAACGACAGGCAGAAGAAGCCCAGGACCATGCCCCACACCGTGCGGTGGCGGAACAGGTGCGCCCACGGCATGGGCGGCACGGCCTCGCCGACCTCCTTGCCGCCGCCGTCACGGATGTAGGCGCGTTCGCCGGGCGTGAGCTTGGGGTGCTCGCCGGGGTCGCGGTAGAACTTCAGCCAGATCGCGCAGTAGATCAGCCCGACCACGCCGGCCGCGACGAACGAGCCGCGCCAGCCGAGAAACGCCACGATCGCGGTGGTGATCGGCAGCGCGAACGCCGTGCCGGCCCGGCCGCCGCTGTCGAAGATCGAGGCCGCGATGCCGCGCTCCCGGGTGGGGAACCAGCGGGCGACGATCTGCGAGCTGGACGGGTACGCGGGTGACTCGACGGCCCCGAGCAGCAGCCGTACCAGCAGCAGCACGACGAACCCGGTCGCCGCGCCGACCAGCATCGTGGCGATCGACCAGGCGGCCAGCGCGAGCGCCATCATCCTGCGCGGCCCGAACCGGTCGACCAGCCACCCCGCACCGGGCAGGAAGGCGGCGTACGTCCAGAAGAAGGCCCCGAGCAGCAGCCCGGTGGCGGTGTTGGACAGGTCGAGGTCCTCGGTCATGTACGGCAGCGCCACCCCGAGGTTGGCGCGGTCCAGATAGTTGATCGTGATGGAGCCGAAGGCGAGCCAGATCATCGTCCATCTGACCCGTCCCGCGGGTGTCGTGTTCGCGGCGGAGGATGCGGCCATGCGGGCTCCTCGGGGGGGTGTGCACCGTCCACGGGAATCCGGAGGGGACGGCAGGGGGGGCTTGGGTTTCCGGAGGGAGCGGATGTCAGCGAGCCTATGAGGGCCCACGTTTTGTGTTAAGCGCACGTTACGTATACGGCTATTCGGAAAACGGATCCTGACGTATTCGCTTCCACGGCCGGGCCTTGTCGCCGTTCCCGGGGTGGGTTAGAGCAAGGGCATGTTGCGACCGGAAGTCCGTCTTGAGTGGTTCGTCTCGTTCCTTGGCGTCATCGACACCGGTAGTTTCAGCGCGGCCGCCGAGGCCGTGCACCGTTCACAACCACGGGTGAGCACCCATGTGGCCGCGCTGGAGCGGGAGGCCGGCGTGTCCCTGTTCGACCGCAGCAAGCGGCCGGTGGAGCTGACCGAGGCGGGCGCGGTGCTGGCCGAGCACGCCCGCGCCATCCTGCACCAGCTCGGCGACGCGGAGGCGGCCATGGCCGCGCGGCGCGGATCCGCCCGCAGGGTGGTGACGCTGGGCAGCCATCCGAGCGCCGGCGCGGCGTTCGTGCCGAGGCTGCTCGAACACCTGGCGCGGACCCGGCCCGCCATCAGGGTCGTGCTCGTCGAGCGGGCGACGCTGGAGCTGGACGCGGCCCTGACCGCGGGCGAGATCGACGTCTACCTGCGCCCGATGGCGCCACCCGCCGGGCCCTCCGTACGCTGGCGGCCACTGTGGCACGAGACGCTCGCGGTCGTCCACCCTCCCGATCACCCGCTGGCGGCGTTACCCGACCCGCTGCCGGTGGCGACCGTGGCCGCGTACCCGCTGATCACGATCGGCCGCCTCGGCTCCTCGGCGGCGCTCGGCTTCGAGACCTACCAGGCGTTCAGGGAGCAGGGTTTCGAGCCCGAGGCCGTACAGGCCACCAACCAGCCGCAGACGCTGATCTCGCTGGTACGCGCCAACCTCGGGATCGGCGTGACCAACCGGCTGGCCGTGTCCACGGCCGACACCCGCGGCGTACGCGTACGCCGCCTCGACGCGCCCGGCGGCCGGCGCGTCGCCGTGCACTGGGACGCCACCCGCCCCCTCACCCCGGCCGCCCGCACCCTCCTGCGCGAGATCCTCGCCACACCGGTGCCGCCGGACACCGAACCGCTCGTATCCGACTGACGCCGGCGAGGTGGATGAGCGGGCGTTGCCGCGCCGCTCGTTACCGCCGGGGTCAACGGCGGTGGCGCAGCCGGGTGGCGGCGGCCAGGACGGGCGTGGCGACGGCGGTGGCGGTCGCGCCGAGTGTGGTGTCGGTGGCCAGGATCCAGCGGACGGTTCTCATCGCCAGCAGGAGGACCTCGCTGCCGCGTTGGCGCATGTCCGCCTCGTACCGGCTGACGGCCGCGGTGAGTGTGGTGGCGCCGGCCGCGGCTTCGCGCAGGTGCTCGACCAGGGCGGCGGCGTCGCGGATGGCGGCTCCCGCGCCCATTCCGGCGGTCGGCGGGGTGGCGTGGACAGCGTCACCGAGCGCGGTGATCCGGCCGGCGGGCCACGGCGCGAGGTCCCGCGCCCGCGTCGACGCGGCGTTGAAACGGAACGCGGCCACGGTACGCGGGTCGGCGCGGGCGATGACCTCCAGCATGTGCTCGCTCCAGCCCCGCTCGGCGAACCGGGCCACCAGCGCGGCCTGCATGTCGCCGCCGCGCAGGTCGCGCAGCGCGTCGGTGACGGCGGACTCGGGGAACATGGCGCCCCAGATGTAGGTGGGACCGGTGGTGACCGACCTTCGCAGCTCGGGCCGGTCGAGCGCGGCCTTCCCGACGGGGTCGAGGAAGCCGATGTAGAGCGCCGCGCCGCGGGGGCCGATCGCCATTCCCGATCGTGGTCCCAGCCGCCGTCGTTCGCCAGGGCTGAGCGAGTCGAGAGAGGTACGGCCGGAATAGCCGACGATGCCGGCCGGGGCGTTGGTGGGGCCACCGGCCAGGTGCCGGGCGACCAGCGAGTGGGTGCCGTCCGCCCCGACCAGCAGATCACCGGTGACCGGCGCGCCCTCGGCGAACCCCGCCCACGGGGCACCGTCCTCGCCGTGGCCGACCTCGGTCACCGTCCGGCCCAGGTGGAGATCGTCGCCGACCGCCTCGGCCAGCAGTTCCCGCAGGGTGATGCGGTCGATGTCCACGCTGGGGTCGCCGCTGAGGTCGCGGCCGTGTCCCAGCAGGCGGCCGCGGCGGTCCCAGAAGGCGTCACGGTCCCGTAGCCGCAGCGCCGAGGACGACGCCAGCAGCCGCTCGAAGATCTCCGGCGCGACCAGCTCCCGCAGCGCCGACTGCGCCCGCTCGTCCAGCGTTATGTGGTAGCCGCCCGTCGCCGCGACATCCACGTCACGGTCGAACACCGCCACCTCCACCCCCTGGCGACGCAGCCCAGCACCCAGGGCGAGGCCCCCGATCCCACCACCGACAACGACTACACGCATACTGCTCAGGCTCCTCATCCTCCGGCGGTCACTTCGTCGGTGACGACCATGCCGGTAGTAGTGGACATCGAATGGCCACTACCGGGCCGGAATCTGAGTGATCGCTAATCTGGCCCTCATGCACGCGCGCCTGAACCAGATCGTGGTGGACTGCCGGGACCCGCGGGGTCTGGTGCGGTTCTGGGCCGCCCTCCTCGGCGGTGACCCGGTGGATCGTGCCCGCGGCTGGTCCCACGTGGAGCCGCCCGGCGGCCCGCGGCTGGCGTTCCAGCCGGTCGCCGAGGACAAGACCGTGAAGAACCGGCTGCACCTCGACATCGAGGTCGGCGCGATCGAGCCGGCCGTCTCCCACGCGCTGCGGCTCGGGGCCACGCGCGTCGGCGCGACGGTCACCGACGACCAAGGCTCCTTCCAGGTCATGGCCGACCCCGAGGGCAACGAGTTCTGCTTCGTCTGTGATCAAGGTGAGAAAGCGGGGTCTTGACCGGGGAAAGTGTGAGTGGTTTATTACTCACATGGCGATAACGGGTTCGCGCCGGTTGTCGACGGCGGAGGCGCGACGCCACACCGTCCTGCGTACGGCGATCAAGGCTTTCGCGGCACGTGGCTACTACGGCACCAGCACCACCGAGGTGGCCAAGGCCGCAGGCATCTCGCAGGCGTATCTGTACCGGCTCTTTCCCGACAAGGAGTCGCTCTTCGTCGCGGTCGTGGACCACTGCTCCGCGCGGATCCGCGAGTGCCACTCCGCGGGCGCGGCGAGGGCCGCCACCGCCGAGCCGGCCGCGGTGCTGGCCGCGATGGCCGCCGCGTACACGGAGCTGATCGCCGATCGCGACCTGCTCATGGTGCTGCTGCACGCCACGTGCGCGAGCAGCGAGCCGGCGATCCGGGAGGCGGTGCGGGCGTGTTACGCCAAGCAGGTCGAGTACGTGCGTGCGGCCTCGGGCGCCTCCGACGAGCAGATCCGCCGGTTCTTCGGTGACGGCCTGCTGGCGAACGTTCTCGTCGGCGTCGACGCGGCCGCCATGGACACGCGGTGGGCGCGCACCCTGCTCGGCTGAGTCGTCATCGGGCCGCCCGCGAGCGGCCCGATTTTTTGCCCGAAAGAGTGAGTGATCAATCACTCTCTCTTACCTCAAGAGGAAGGGATTCTCATGCCAGGGTCCGGAAGATCACGCGGCGGCCCGATGCTGGCGCTGCTGGCCTTCGCCCAGTTCATCAGCGCCATCGACTACAACATCGTCTACGTGGCGCTGCCGGAGATCGGCCGCCAGATCGGGTTCTCCACGCAGACGCTGCAATGGGTGGTCAGCGCGTACGCCGTCACGTTCGGCGGGTTCCTGCTCTTGGGCGGGCGGGCCGCCGATCTGCTGGGGCGGCGCCGGATGTTCGCCGTCGCACTGGCCCTGTACGGCATCGCGTCCCTGGCCGGCGGGCTGGCGACCTCGCCCGGCCTGCTGATCGCGGCCAGGGCCGTACAGGGACTCGGCGGCGCGCTGCTGCTGCCGGCCACGCTGTCCTTGATCAACACCATGTTCGCCGAGGGCCCCGCGCGCAGCAGGGCCCTGGCGGTCTGGGGCGGCGCCGGGGGCGTCGGGCTCGCGCTCGGCTCCCTGCTGGGCGGCGTCCTCACCGATGCCCTCGGCTGGGAGTCGGTGTTCTTCGTCAACGTCCCGCTCGCCGCCATCGCCGTCGCCGGGGTGTTCGCCGTGTTTCCCGCTGAGCCTCGTGGCGAGCGCCGTGGCGGTTTCGACCTCCCCGGAGCGCTCAGCGCCACGCTGGGGTCCACGCTGCTCGTCTTCGGGCTGGTCCAGGGGCCGGAGGCGGGCTGGGCCGACCCGGTCATCGTGGGCTCCCTGCTCGCGGCGATGGCGCTGCTCGGCCTGTTCGTCGCGATCGAGGCCCGGTCCGCCGAGCCGCTGATGCCCCTGACGCTGCTCACCAACCGCAGCCTCACCGCCGCCATGGCGGTCACGTTCATCTTCATGGGAACGTTCGGCGCGCAGTACTACATCCTCACCGTCTACCTCCAGGACCTGCGCGGCTTCGACGCCCTGGCGACGGGCTTGGCGTTCCTGCCGGGCGGCCTCATGGCCCTGCTGGGCACCAAGGTGAGCGAACGCCTGCTGATCCGGACAGGCACCCGCACCACTCTGCTCACCGGCCTGGGACTGGGGGCCGCCGGAATGATCGCATTCGGGCTGGCCATGTCCCCGCAGGGCGGCTACGCCGTGCTCCTGCCCGGCATCGTCCTGATCAGCCTCGGGCAGGGCGTCGCGTGGACGGCCATGTTCGTGGCCGCCTCCGCCGGCGTCGCGCCGCAACGCCAAGGCATCGCCTCGGCGATGGCCTCCACCACCCAGCAGATCGGCAGCGCGGTCGGGCTGGCCGTCCTGGTCGCCATCATCAACGCCGGCCCTGCCGGCACCGCCACCACCGACGGACTACGTACCGCAGGCTTGCTGGCCGCCACGCTGACTCTCGTCGGCGCGGGGGTGGCCCTCACGCTCCGCGGATCCCCAGCCTCCGGCCCAGTCCAGCAGGCCGTCACCACCTCATCCGGCGACACCCGCGTGGGTGGCTGACGGCGACCGCACCAGCGCGGCCTCCCCCGCGAGGTCTTCTCGGTCGCGGGGAGCCGTGGCTCAGGTGGTCTTCCTGACGTGCGTCGCCTCGGTGGAGAGCGGCGCGCCGTCCTGGCCGAGCGGGTGGAGCCGGGGAAGCTCGCGGCCCTGGTCGTCGAGGAGAACGGAGTGCGGCTCGTCCGGGGCGAAGGCGTGGCGCTCGCCCCATTGCCGCAGGGCGACGACGGCCGTGAAGAGGTCACGCCCGGCCTCGGTGAGCCGGTAGGTGTGTCGTCTGCCGTCGGCGGCGGCGCCCTTGTCAAGGATGCCGTGCTCGACGAGCTTGCGGAGCCGGTCGGTGAGGATGTTGCGGGCGATCCCCAGCCGCTGATGGAACTCGGTGAAGGCGGTCGCCCCGTCCATCGCGTCACGGATGATCAGCAGGCTCCACCGGTCGCCTATCAGGTCGACGGTCCGTGCGACCGGGCAGGACGGGTCGGTCCAGGCCCCTCCCGCGGCGAGTGTGACGTCCACTGGCCCCCTCCATGATGAGTTGCAATCTGAAACCATTATGCCCTAGCCTCCGATGAGTTGCATTTTGAAACTTATTGGAGGGTGTATGTCACCAGGACTGACCGGGAGGCAGCGGGTCGTGCTCGCGCTGGTGGCCGCGGTGGCAGTGTCGACCATCTACGGCATCCAGCCGGTCCTCGAGACTGCGGGCGAGGACCTCGGGCTGGGGGAAGGAGCACTGGGGTGGCTGGTCGCCGCCGGGCAGATCGGCTATCTCGCCGGGCTGGTGCTGCTGGTCCCGCTCGGTGACCTGTACGACCGCCGCCGGCTCATCACGGTGCACCTGCTGCTCACGGCGGTGGGCGCGGGGGTGGCCGCCGCCGCGCCCGGCGGTGGCGTCGCGATCGCGGGGCTGGCCCTGGCCGGACTGTTCGCCGTGGTCGTCCAGATCACGGTGGCGTACGTCGCCGCCGTCTCACCGGCCGGCGAGCGTGGCCGCAACATCGGAGCGGTCACCTCGGGCGTGGTCATCGGGATCCTCGGAGTACGGGTGGTCGCGGGCGCGCTGGGCGAGCTGACCGAGTGGCGCGTGGTCTACGTCGTCATCGCCGGGCTCTGCGCGATGCTGGCGGTCGCCGCCCGGTTCACCCTCGACGCCGACCTCCGCCGCCCCCGGGCCCGGTACGGGAATCCGCTGTCCTCGCTGGGCCGCCTGGTCGCCGGTGACCGGCTCCTCCTCAGCCGGGGACTGGTCGCGTTCTTCCTGTTCGCCTCCTTCGGCACACTGTGGAGCGGGCTGGCGCTGCCGCTCGGCGACGCGCCGTGGCACTTCGGCACCACCGAGATCGGATTGTTCGGACTCGCCGGTCTCACCGGGGCGCTGGGCGCGGCCAGGGCCGGTCGCTGGGCCGACCGGGGCCTCGCCCCCTCGGTCACCGTCTGGGCGCTGGCCCTGCTCGCAGGCTCGTGGCTGCTGATCGCCCAAGCGGGGTCATCGCTGTGGCTGTTGATCGTCGGCGTCGTCGTCCTGGACTTCGCCGTGCAGGCCGTACACGTCAGCAGCCAGCACCTGCTCACCGCCGCCCGCCCCGACCGGAGCAGCAGCGTCATCGGCGCCTACATGACCTTCTACTCGCTCGGCTCCGCGCTCGGCGCGATCACCACCACCTGGGCCTACAGCATCGCGGGATGGCCGGCCGCCAGCCTGCTCGGCGCGGTTTACGCCGCACTCGGACTCCTCGTCGCCGCCAGGTCCCGCCCACGCTCGACCACGGCCCCGGGTCACCGCGGCCAGGAGGGCAATACCCCTGAAACCAGCTCAATCACCTCGCCGATCCACTAGACATCAGGTCATGACGACGATCGAACCGCACCGCCCGATACCGAACGGCCTGAGCAGGCGGCGTTTCCTGACGGCGGGCGCCGCCACGGTGCCCGCCCTCGCGCTGGGAACGTCCAGGCCGGCGCTCGCCGCGACGGTCCAGACCGCGGGAGTGGCGCCGGCCGCCCTCGCCGGCTTCGACAACGTGCTGAAGACCTACATCGTGGAGCGCGGGATCTCCTGCGCGCAACTCGCCATCACCAAGAACGGCAAGCTCGTGCTGGCCAGGGCCTACCGCTACAGTGACGACCCCTCCGTGCCGAAGTTCACGCCCACCTCGCTGTTCCGCATCGCGAGCCTCAGCAAGCACATCACCGCCGTGGCGATCATGAGGCTGGCGCAGGACGGCAAGCTGAGCCTGGGAACGTCCGTGGCCGCGCTGCTCGGGCTGTCGACCACCGCCGACTCCCGGCTGGCGAACGTGACGGTGTGGCGGCTCCTGCAGCACACCGGCGGATGGGACCGCGACATCGCGGGCGACTACCTGTACATGGACCACACCATCTCCCGGTCGCTCGGCGTCTCCCTGCCGATTACGCGCGACCACATCATCCAGTACGCCGGCGGCCGCCCACTCGACTTCGCCCCCGGCAGCAGGTACGCCTACAGCAACTACGGCTACCTGCTGCTCGGCATGATCGTCGAGAAGGCGTCGGGCATGGCCTACGAGTCGTACGTGAAGCAGAAGATCCTGACGCCCGTCGGCATCAGCAGGCTGCGGCTCGGCCGTACGCTCAAGGCGCACGTCGCGCCCGGCGAGATCGTCTACGAGTCGGCGCAGACCAGCAAGACGGTCACGGACGCCTCCGGCACGACGGTACCGGCGCCGTACGGTGGCTTCAGCATGGAGAACCGCGGACCCGGCGGCGGCTGGCTGGCCTCGGCGGTGGATTTGGTGCGGTTCGCGCGCATCCTGGACGCCCCCGGCGCGGTGCTGAACGCGACGTCCATCGGCAGGATGCTGGCCAAGCCGGAGACCGGCGTCACGGAGAACGGCTCGTGGTACGGGGCCGGGCTGTGGGTCCGTCAGGTGACGGGACACCTCAACACCTGGCACAGCGGCGGACTTCCCGGGACCTACACCTACACCGCCAGGCTCCAGAACGGCTTCACCTACGCCGCCCTGTTCAACCGGAACGAGGAGAGCGGGTCGCCGGACTTCGACGTGCTCAGCCCGCGCATGAACGCCGAGATCGGCAAGGTGACGACCTGGCCGACGACGGACCTGTTCCCGCGCTATCTCTGATCGGGCGCCCGGCGCAGGAGGCGGTGCGCCGGGCGGCCGGGGACGACCTCGCCCGTGGTGGCGCGAAGGGTTGTCAGGGAAATGGCCCGCGCGTGTCACAACGGGTGGTCACGCGGTGTCTTGATGCCGAACGCAAGAGGCGAAGGAGACACCATGCCAGGCAACACCGAGGTGGTCGTGATCGGCGGCGGATACGCGGGCGTCATGGCGGCCAACCGCCTGACCCGGCGCGACGACGTGACAGTGACCCTGATCAACCCGCGTCCGGCCTTCGTTCATCGGATTCGCCTGCACCAACTGGTATGCGGGTCCCACGACGCGGTGGCCGACTACAAGGAGGTCCTGGCGGACGGTGTCCGGCTGGTGGTCGACACCGTGACACGGATCGACGCCGCCGGGCGCGGTTTGACGCTGGCGACCGGCGGCACGGTCGGCTACGACTACCTGATCTACGCGGTGGGCAGTGGCAGCGCCGAACCAGGCGTGCCGGGAGCGGCCGAGTTCGCGTACCCGGTCGCCGGTCTGAAGGACGCCAAGCGGCGGCAGTTGCTGCAGGCCAGGCGCGGCGAGACGCCGGCCGCCGCCGGACGGGCAGCCTAGCCGGGCCTTCGTGGGGAAGTTGTCCCGGGTCGGGGCCGGAACCCCGCGCGAGGAATCCCGAACCAGCCCAGAACCAACTCGGCCGAATCCACCACTGGGAGGTCATTCATGACGAAGATCGTCGCCGACGAACGCGCCGACGTGGAGTTTCCGGTCGAGCGCGGCTGTCCGTTCGCCCCGCCCGCCGAGTACGAGCGACTGCGCCGGCAGGCGTCGATCAGCAGGGTCCGCCTGGTCAGCGGAGCCGAGGCGTGGTGGGTCTCCGGGCACGAGGAAGGCCGTGCCGTACTCGCCGACCGCCGCTTCTCCTCCGACCGGCGCAGGGACGGCTTCCCGTTCTTCGTGGCCGACACGGCGGCCGTGGAGCAGTTCCGCAGCCAGCCGCCGTTGATGGTCGGCATGGACGGCGAGGAGCACGCCGCGGCCCGGCGTCGGCTGATCGGCGAGTTCACCGTGAAGCGGCTGGCCGCGCTGCGCCCGCGGATCCAGGAGATCGTCGACCTGGCCGTCGACGACCTGCTCGCAACCGACCGGCGTCCGGCCGACCTGGTGCGGACGGTGTCCCTGCCGGTGCCCTCGCTGGTGATCTGCGAACTGCTCGGCGTCCCGTACGCCGACCACGACTTCTTCCAGCGCCGCACCACGGTGGCGGTGCGCAGGACCTCGTCACCGGAGGAGCGCGGGCGAGCCCTGGCCGAACTCCGCGGCTACCTCGGCGACCTGGTCACCCGCAAGGCGTCCGAGCCCGGCGACGACCTGATCAGCCGGCAGATCGCCCGGCAATGCCAGGAGGGCGCCCTCGACCACGCGGGCCTGGTGAGCATGGCCTTCCTGCTGCTCACCGCCGGACACGAGACCACCGCGAACATGATCTCGCTCGGCGTGCTCGCGCTGCTCACCCACCCGGAGCAACTGGCCCTGGTCACTGCCGACCCGGACAGGACGCCCATGGCCGTGGAGGAGCTGCTGCGCTACTTCGCCATCGCCGACGGGGTCACCTCCCGGGTGGCCACCGAGGACGTGCGGATCGGCGAGGTGAGCATCAGGGCCGGCGAGGGCGTCATCGTCTCCGGCCTGTCGGCCAACTGGGACCCCTCGGTGTTCGAGAATCCGGACGTCCTGGATGTCGGGCGCGGGGCCCGCCACCACCTCGCCTTCGGCTTCGGCCCGCACCAGTGCCTCGGCCAGAACCTGGCCAGGACGGAACTGGAGATCGTCTTCGACACGCTGTTCCGCCGCGTCCCCACCCTGCGGCTCCCCGTACCGATCGAGGACCTGCCATTGAAGACGGACTCCATCATCTACGGCGCCTACGAACTCCCGGTCACCTGGTGACCAGGGCACGGTACGCGTCACTGCGAAATGACAGGTACTTTTCTCGCGACGTTAACCCGCGGACAGAAGCATCCTGACAAAGATCTTCGTGGCCGATCCTGATCAGCCGCCGCACCGACAGAGGCTCCCCCCGACCCGCGAGGACCGCATGCCCGTGTCATCCGTGGAGTCGCCGCGCCCGCACGACGGCGGACGCGCCGACGAGCGGGCGCATCAGCAGCGGGGGCTGAGTGCGCGGGCTACGACCAGGCGCCGGTGGCCGCCACCCGGGTCGCGTAGTCCTCGAAGGCGATCGGGTCCCGGCCCAGCACCTGCCGCACCCCGTCGGCGGGCTCGGCCAGGTGCCCCTCACGGTGCAGGGCGAACAGGGTGTTCAGCGAGTCGGCGACGACCTCGGGGTAGCCCTCGGCGAGCAGTTCCTCCCGGTAGCGCTCCGGAGTCAGCTCCTCGTACACGATGGGACGGTCGGCGGCGCGCGCGATGATCTCGACGGCCTCGCCGAAGGTCAGCCCACGGGGTCCCGACAGCTCGTACACCCGGCCCGCGTGCCCGTCGCCCGTCAGCGCGGCGACGGCGACCTCGGCCAGGTCCTCGACGTCCACGAACGGCTCGGGCGTCGCCCCGATCGGCAGGGCCAGCCGTCCGGCCCGCAGCGGTGCGTGCCACAGGTCCTCGTCGAAGTTCTGGTTGAAGTTGTTGGCCCGCAGGATCGTCCACTCCGCTCCCGATTCGCGCGCGGCCTGCTCGGCGGCGATCATGCCCTCGCCGAATCCGGGGCTCGCCTGGTCGATGCCCCGGCCCGACAACACCACGAACCGCTGCACGCCGTCGGCCTTCGCGACGAACTCCCGGATGGGGGCCGGGTCCTCGGGCGCGACGAGGTAGACCGCCCGCGCGCCGTGAACCGCGTCGGCCCACGTGCCGGGCTCCGTCCAGTCGAACCGGACGCGGCTGGAGCGGGAGGCGGGACGTACCGGCGCACCCTGGGCCTCCAGCAGGCGCACCACGCGGCGGCCGGTCTTGCCGCTCGCTCCCAAGACAAGGATCTCGTTCATGCCGTCCAGCCAACCGGCCCGGCGGGCGGGCGGCCATGGGCGAGCGTACGCGGGGCCTGTCCGATCGTCCGGATATCGTGACGGCGTGGATCCCTATGACGACCTGCTGAGAGGTGTTCGCGGTGAAGGGTCGGTGCTCGGCGTCTCGTCGCTGTCGCCGCCGTGGGCACTCAGGTTCACCGCCGGTGCGCCCCTGACCCTGTGCATCCCCATGCGGGGCGACGGCTGGATCGTCCAAGGGGACGTCGCCCGGCCCGTGAAGGTCGGCGAGACCGCGATCGTGCGCGGGCCCGAGCCGTTCGTGTTCGCCGACACCGACTCGCCGCGGTCGGCGATGGACGTCCGGCCCGAGGGCGCCGACGGGGACATGAGCGCGCACACCGTCCTGCTGACCGGCACGTACGAGCTGGGCGGCGAGGTGACGCGCCGCCTGGTCCAGGTGCTGCCGCCGGTGATCGTGGTGGCCGACGACCACGACTGCTCCTCGATGCGCGACTACCTGGAGATCCAGCTCCTGCGGCGTCGGCCCGGCTACCAGATCGTGCTCGACCGGCTGCTCGACTGGATGCTGGTGTGCACGCTGCGCGACTGGTTCGACCGGCCGGAGGCGCAAGCGCCGCGCTGGTACCGTGCGCTGGCCGACGACGTGGTGGGCCCGGCCTTGCGCGCCATCCACGACGCCCCGTCCGCCCCCTGGACGCTCGCCTCGCTGGCCACCCTGGCGGGGGCCTCCCGTACCACGTTGGCCAAGCGGTTCACGGAGCTGGTGGGTGAGCCGCCGCTGGCGTACCTGACGGGGTGGCGCATGGCGCTGGCCGCCGACCTGCTGTCCGAACGCGACGCCACCGTCGCGTCGGTGGCCCGCCGGGTCGGGTATTCGGACGGGTTCGGCTTCAGCGCGGCGTTCAAGCGGGTCAAGGGGGTCAGCCCGAGCGCCTTCCGCAGCGGCCGGTGATCCGGCCGGGCGGACGAACCGCCACGCTCAGGCCGTCACCGCTCGAGGTGGACCTTGATGGCGACGCTGGTCAAGGCGAAAAGTAATTGGAGGTCCGATTCGCTGTCGAGGCGCAGGAGGAGCCAGACGCGGTCGGGGCAGACGCTGACCTGCGCATAGGGCCGTAGGTGTGGTTCGAGTCGTTCGATGACCGGTTCGGTCAAGCGCAGCATCGCCCGGTCGACACCGCTCAGCCGGAGGATCTCGACACCGCCGACGGAGAAGGAGGTGCCCGTGCTGCTCTCTTTTGCCGACAAAGCGGGCCAAGGGTGCAATTCAGTGGCGGCCCAGGCCGCGTAAGATCGCTGTCGCGACGCGGGCGGGCGCATGACGAAAGTCCCTGCCACAGTCTTCAGATTGATGCATGCATCACCGTGGCGTCACCGTCCGTTCCCCAACTGTTATATCTGTCCAGCGCTCGGTCACCATTGTGCGGATCACGGTCAGACCCGCAGCAGGGAAGCTCGGATCGTACAGGTGGAGCGGGGCGTGCACGTGGTCGCGCTCCGGCATCTCCTGCGGTCCCTGTCGCGTTGGGGCCGCTCTGGCCGGCTTCCTGATGGTCTCGTTCGCCCTGCCGATGTGGTACCTCGGGGTGCGACATCGGCGGCTCACCACCATCTGCTACTCTCCGTAATGGATTGATGACATTTCGTGTGGTGAGGAGCTCTTGTGAAGGTCGCCTGCGTCGGCGGCGGACCCGCCAGCCTGTACTTCTCGATCCTGATGAAACGGGTCGACCCCTCCCACGACATCACCGTCTACGAGCGCAACCCGGCCGGCTCCACCTACGGCTGGGGCGTGACCTACTGGGAGGAGCTGCTCGGCTACCTCCACGACGTCGACCCCGACTCCGCCCGCGCGATCAGCGAGGCCTCGCTGCGCTGGGACTCCTGGATCGTGCACGTCCAGGACCGCGCCACGGTGGCGATCGAGAACGGCGACGAGGGCTTCGGCGTCGGACGCAGGAGGATGCTCGCCGCCCTCACCGACCGGGCCTGTTCCCTCGGCGTGCGCATCGAGCACGACCGGGAGATCACCGGCGAGCACGAGCTGACCGAGTTCGACCTCATCGTGGCCGGCGACGGCGTCAACAGCGTGCTGCGCGACCGGCACGCCGAGCACTTCGGCACCGAGATCGCGGTCGGCCGCAACCCGTACATGTGGCTGGGCACCACCAAGGTGCTCGACTCCTTCACCTTCGCCTTCACCGAGACCTCGCACGGCTGGACGTGGTGCTACGGCTACCCGTACAGCCAGAGCCACAGCACGTTCATCGTCGAGTGCGCGCCCGAGACCTGGCGCGGGCTGGGGCTGGACGAGTCGAGCGAGGCCGACGCGCTGGCCCTGATGGAGAAGCTCTTCGCCGAGGTGCTGGACGGGCACGAGCTGATCGGCCGCACCCAGTCCGACGGCAGCGCCCACTGGCTGAACTTCCGGACGATCACCAACCGGACGTGGTACCGGGACAACGTCGTCCTGGTCGGGGACGCCGCCCACACCACGCACTACTCCATCGGCGCGGGCACCGCCCTGGCGCTGGGCGACGCCGCGTTCCTGGTGACGGCTCTGCACGGGGACGTACCGCTGGAGACGGCGCTGGCCCGCTACGAGCGTGCGCGCAAGTCCGCGATCCGGGTCTCACAGAAGGCGGCCCGCCGCAGCGCTCAGTGGTACGAGAACCTGCCGCGCTACATCGACCTGCCACCGCGGTACTTCGAATCGGTGCTCAACCAGCGGCATTCGGCGCTGCTCGCGCACATCCCGCCGCGGTTGTACCACCGGCTCGGGCAGACGATCGAGCAGTTCTGGATGCTGGTCTCCAGGGTGACGCGGTTCGGGCGGGGCTGAGCCGGGCATGGTCATCCGGCCCTGACGACGTGAGCTTGTAGAACGGAATCCTACGTTCCCGTACACTGGGTCGTATGAGCAGCGCACCCATGAACGGCCGCAAGGCGCAGGCCGCGCGTAACGACGAGTTGATCCTGCGGGCGGCGCGGGCGGTGTTCACCGGCGATCCCGGCGCCCCCGTCGCGGCCGTGGCCGAGCGGGCGGGCGTCGGGATCAGCGCGCTCTACCGCCGCTATCCCAGCAAGGAGGCCCTGCTGCAGAAGCTGTGCGGCGACGGGCTCAAGGTCTACATCGAGGTCGCCGAGCGGGCGCTGGCCGACGACGGCGACCCGTGGGAGGCGTTCGCGGGCTACCTGCGCGGCATCGTCGACGCCGACGTGCACTCGCTGACGATCAAGCTGGCGGGCTCCTTCACCCCCACCGAGGAACTGTTCCGCGACTCGGCCAGGGCCTCGGAGCTGGCCGTCGCGGCGCACCAACGGGCGGTGGCGGCGGGGGTGCTGCGTCCTGACGTGACGGTGGCCGACGTCGCCCTGCTGTTCGAGCTGATGGCCTCGATCAGGCTGGGCGACGAGGAGCGTACGGCGCAACTGCGCCACCGCTACCTGACGCTGACGATGGACGCGCTGCGCGTGCCCCCCGCCCACGGCGACCTGCCGGGCCCACCCCCGCAGGACGCCGAGCTGACGGCCCGCTGGGTGCCCTCGTCCTGACGAGCCTCGCCCCAGTCGCCCCCGGCCTCCCAGCGGAACAGACACGACACCAAAAAACCGAGCAACCAGCCCGCCCCCCAGGTCAATATATTGTCTTTAGCCACTTTCGAGCTCTGGTGGCTGCGTGAAATGCTGTTCGCCATGTCTGAAATCGGGAAGAGTGACGAGCAGAAAGCCGACACGCCTCGTCCTGCTACAATTAGGCACGTCGGGAGTGTCGCTATCGTTGCTGGTATCGCCCTCGCGCTGATCCAGGTCAATGTCGGCGGCACCAGGGACGCTTCCTCTTTATGGGTTGCCATCTTTATCGGAGTTTCCCTGGTCGGAGTCGGCCTCAGGATCGAGGCGGCGATCCGAAATCATTCAGGCAACCAGAGGTGAGATCACCTGGCGGCCTGGCTACATGGCCCGGGAGTCATGTAGCCGGCAAATTCAACGCGGTCATTTCGCACTCATCGAAGTCTCCGGTCGGGGCATTCGCCGAGGAAGGCGGGATGGTAGTCCTGGATCAAACGGTTTCGCATTGCTCTTCAGCATTTCCCGACCACGGGGCCGGCGCCCGTACCTGGCGGTCACGCAGGTGAGACGGGGTCGCTGGAGTTGGGTGGGTCGGTGAGGTGGTGGGACAGGGCCAGGGTGCGGTGGGCCCTGGCGACGACGGGGGCGTCCACGAAGCGGCCGTCGGGCAGTGCCACCGCGCCCCTGCCCGCCCGTTCGGCCTCCTGCGCCGCCGCCACGATCTCGGCGGCGCGTGCGGCCTCCTCCTCGGTCGGCCGGAAGGCCCGCCTGATCACGGGGATCTGGCGCGGATGGATCGCGGTGCGGCCGAACAGTCCGAGCGCCCGCCCCGCCCGGCAGGAGGCCAGCAGCCCGGCCTCGTCCTTGACGTCGGGGTAGACCGACATGGGCACGGGCGGCAGCCCGGCCGCGGCGGCGGCCAGCACGACCTGGAGCCGGAGGTGGTTCATCGCCTGCTCGCCGGTGATGCCCAGCTCGGCGGCGAGATCCTGCTCGCCGAGCGCCACGCCCGCCACGTTCGGGTGGGCGGCGATGCGCCCGGCCGCGACGATGCCGGCCGCCGACTCCAGCAGCGCGTACGCGGGCACGCCGTCGAGCCCGTCGAGCACGGCGGCCGACTCGACCTTCGGCAGCCGTACGGCGTCGGCGACCTGCGCGACCGCGGCCAGGTCGGCGCGCCCGCGGGCGGTGGCCGGGTCGTTGACCCGTACGTGCACCTGGACCCCGGGCTCTCGGGGGCCGCTCAGGTAGGCGACGGCGTTCCGCCTGGCCGCGTCCTTCGCGGCGGGGGCGACCGCGTCCTCCAGGTCGATGATGACGACGTCGGCGCCGGAGGCCACGGCCTTGCCGAAGCGCTCGGGACGGTCCCCGGGCACGTACAGCCAGGTGACGGGGGCGTTCACGCGATCACCCCGTCCTCGCGCAGCGCGGCGATGCGGTCGGCGGGGTAGTCCAGCTCGCCTAGCACCTCGTCGGTGTCCCGCCCGAGCGGGCGGCCTGGCCAGCGGATCCCGCCGGGGGTGTCCGAGAGGCGGAACAGCACGTTCTGCATGGTGAGCGAGCCCAGCTCCTCGTCCGGCACCTCCACGAACGTGCCCAGCGCCGCGTACTGCGGGTCCTCGGCCAGGTCGGTGACGTCGTAGATGGGCGCGACCGCGGCCTGCGCCTCCTCGAAACGGGCGATGACCTCCGCGGCGTCGCGCTCGGCGATCCAGGAGGCGACGGCCTCGTCCAGCTCGTCCACGTGCTGCACGCGGCCGTGCCCGCTGCCGAACCAGGGCTGCTCGACCAGGTCGGGACGGCCCACGAGGGTGACGACGCGCTCAGCGATGGCCTGGGCGCTGGTGGAGATCGCCAGCCAGCGTCCGTCGCGCGTGCGGTAGGTGTTGCGCGGCGCGTTGCTGCTGGAGCGGTTGCCGGTGCGCCGGGGCACGACCCCCAGCGCCTTGTACGCGCTCATCTGCGGCCCGAGCAGCCCGAGGATCGGCTCGATGATGGCCAGGTCGACGACCTGTCCGCGCCCGGTCCGCTCGCGGGCGTGCAGGGCGACCATGACGGCGTACGACATGGCCAGGCCCGCGATGCCGTCGGCCAGGGCCAGCGGGGGCAGCGTGGGCGGCCCGTCGGGCTGGCCGGTCATGGCCGCGAAGCCGCTCATGGCCTCGGCCAGCGTCCCGAACCCCGGCTGCCCGGACATCGGCCCGAACTGCCCGAACCCGGTCATCCGCGCCACGATCAGCCGGGGGTTGAGCTCCAGGAGGTCGTCCGGGGCGAGGTTCCAGCGTTCGAGGGTGCCGGGGCGGAAGTTCTCGATCAGCACGTCGGACCGCTCGGCCAGGCGGCGCAGGATCTCCTGCCCCTCGGCCCGCGACAGGTCCACGGCCGCCGTGCGCTTGTTGCGCGACAGCGTCTTCCACCACAGGCCCACCCCGTCCACGGAGGCGCCGTGCCCGCGCGAGGGGTCGCCCCGCCGCGGGTGCTCGATCTTGATCACGTCGGCGCCGAAGTCGCCCAGCATCATGGCGGCGGAGGGACCGGCGAACAGTGTCGCCGCGTCGATGACCCGCAGGTCGTCGAGGCTCGTCATGGGCATATAACTTATAAGAAATATGTCATAGGTCAACAGATGTACCAATTTTTGCGAGACTTGGCGATATGTCATCCAGCGACCCGCGGCCGCCTCTGAGCAAGGCCGACTACGTCTACAACGTCCTCCTCGAGGAGATCCGTACGGCGCGGATCCCCGGCGGGACGGCGTTGCGGGCCGGTGAGGTGGCCAAGCGCCTCGGCGTCTCGGTCACCCCGGTGCGCGAGGCGCTGCGCAGGCTGGAGAAGGACCGGCTGATCAGCTACGAGGCGCACCACGGCGCCACCGTGGTGGATCTCGGGGACGAGGCGCTGGCCGAGTACTACGGGCTGCGCTCGGTCGTCGAGGGGCTGGGAGCGCGCCTGGCGGCGGAGCGGATCACCGCGGAGGAGCTGGCCGGGCTGCGCGAACTGCACGCCGCGATGGCGGCGGACGCCTCACAGGGCAGAACGGAACGGCTGGGCGAGCAGAGCAGGCGGTTCCACCTGCGCATCGTCGACATCGGCGGGCCCGCCTTCCTGGGCGCGCACGCCAGGTCGGTGCGCAACAGCTTCCCCGTGCCCGCCGAGGCGTCGCTGTGGCTGGACGAGACGCAGGTCAAGGCACAGTTGGACGCGCACGAGAGCATCCTGGCGGCGCTGGAGTCCGGCGACGGGGAGGGCGCGGAACGCATCATGATCGAGCACGTACGCCGCGCCGGCGAGTTCCGGCAGCACCACTGACGATCAAGGGCCGACGCGAACCCCGTCCAGCACGTCGGGTGTGGCGTCCACGGGCAGCGCCGACAGCGACAACCGCGCGAACGCCTGCTGGTGCTCCTCCACCCGCCGCCGGTCCTCGATGACGACCGGGGCGTGCAGCAGGTGCAGCACCAGCACGTCGGCGCGGTCACGCTCGCGGAAGCGCAGCAGCGTGAACGGCGGCCCCTGGTAGAGGTAGCCGCACTCGGCGGCGGGCCGGGCGATCTGCACGGCGACGTGCTCCTGCTTGGCGGCCATGACGAGCGCGTCGATCTGGTCGCGCCGGTCCTCGGCCCGGCACAGCGGCGGGTCGAGCAGCGCCGTCCGGTCGAGGATCGCCCACAGGCGCGGCCCTCCGTGCCGGTCGAGGACCCGCTGCCGGGCCGCGACCAGCCCGGCGGCGCGCGCGGCCCCCTCGTACGTGGCCCGCTCCTCGTACGGGGCGCCGACGGGCAGCGTGGCCAGCGCGACGGCCAGCGCGTAGGCGGGCGTCTGGAGCAGCGGGGGCACCTGCTGCGGGCAGTAGGTGTAGACGATCTGGGCCCGGTCCTCCAGCTCCAGGAACGCCGAGTGGCCCAGCGGCACGCCGGGCGCGTCGTACCAGCCGGGCACCCGCTCCTCGCGCAGCAACGACAGCAGGCGCGGCGCGTGCTCGCCCTCTCCGTACAGCTCCAGGAGGATGCGCACGGTCGCCTCGCGCGGCGCCACGAGACCGTGCTCGATGCGGAAGATGGTGGAGGTGTTGAGCCCGGCGGCCTGGGCCGCGGACTTCATCGACAGGCGGCTCCCGGCCCGCAGCGCGGACAGCCGGGCCGCCACGACGCTCAACTGCATACGTCTGTCACAGCCGCCGATGACAATAATCAGCGTTTGCAACCGGTCTATTGCAACGGAGTGACGGCTGATGCACGATGGCCACTCTAGTGGCCTGACACGCTGCGTATACGCGGATCGGAAAGGCAGGGACCGTGCCGGACACGTGGAGCCTCCATCCCGACTACCGGACTCCGCCGATCCCTCCAGGCCCAGCCCTCGATCCCGGCCCGTGGCGCCATCCCGACGACGGCCAGGTCATGAACGGCACCTACGAGCGTCCCCTCCCCCGCCGCCGGGTCGAGGTCGTGACCGTCTGGTACGGCCACGCGCTCAGCCACTGGCGCGGCCCGCTCATGCCGCGCTTCAGCAGCCCCATGGTGTCGGCCTGGAACCCGGTGCTGGCACAGGGCCTGACCGTCGACCGCCGGGCGCCGACGCCCTACCTCGACGGGTGGTGGTGCGACCGATGGATCGCCGAGGCCCTGCTGTACGGGCGCAAGCCGTACGGGGCCTTCACCCTGCCGATCGACGAGGCGATGCACTGGTTCGCCAAGAGCGGCGGCACCAACCTCGTCTACCGCGCGCAGCAGACGGAGGACGACCTGGTGCGGGTGGTGGCGGGCACCTCGGAGCGGTACGCGCAGCTCTTCGACCTCGACGCGCTGATCTCCGACTACCGTGAGGCGTTGCCGCGCGAGCCGGCCGAGCGGGAGGCGCAGGCGCTGGACGCGCACCGGTCCTGCTCGCCCGCGCTGTCGTACGTGCTGAGCGAGCACGCCGAGACCCTCTTCGCGCAGGCCGAACTGTCGGTACGCGGCCTCACCCTCGGCTACCCGCCCCGGGAGACGGCGACCCGCATAGCCACAGGAGCCGCCCGATGACCGGCCCCCGCTCCCCCGTCAAGGGCATCCTGTTCGACCTCGACGGCACGCTGCTCGACCATCGCGGCGCGGCCGACGCCGGGATCGTGGCCTGGCTGGAGGCGCGGGCGCCAGGACATCCGCGCCTGCCCGAGGTGCCGGCGCTGTGGACCGCGCTGGAGGCGCCGTACCTGGCGATGTGGCAGGAGGGCCGCTGTACGGTGCAGGAGCAGCGGCACCTGCGCCTGGCCGCCCTGTGCGCGGAACTGGACATCGCCGTGCCGGCCGACCTCGACGCGGCCTACGCCGACTTCGTCGGTCACTACCGGCGGCACTGGACGGCCTACCCGGACGTGGCGAAGACGGTGGTGGAGCTGGGCGGGTACGCGCTCGGGGTGCTCACCAACGGCGTGCAGCAGATGCAGGAGGACAAGGTCCGCGCGATCGGGCTGGAGGGCCTGGTCGGGCCGGTGCTGACGCGCGAGGTCCTGGAAGGCCACGCCAAGCCCTCGCCCGCGGCCTACACGGGGGCCGCCACGGCGCTGGGGTTGGAGCCGTACGAGGTCGTGCTGGTGGGCGACGACGTGGACAACGACGTGACGGGCCCGGCGGTGACCGGGATGCGCTCGGTCTGGCTCGACCGCCTCGGCGCCGAACCCGCGCCCGCTGGCTTCCCCCGCATCACGTCCCTGACCGAACTGACCGACCTCCTGCCCCCGGCCGCCTGAGCCTGTCACGAAACCAGGCGGCTGCCGCTTCACGGCGCGGACGGTCAGGCCAGGTCGAGGCGCGACAGTTCGCGGCGGGAGCGGATGCCGAGCTTGCGGAAGGCGCGGTAGAGGTGGTGCTCGACGGTGCGCGGGCTGAGGAAGAGCTGGGCGGCGATCTCCCTGCTGGTGCCGCCGTCCGCGGCCAGCCGGACCACCTGGTGCTCCTGGGAGGTGAGCCGCTCCAGCGGGTTGGCGGCGGTCGGCTCGGCCGGGACGAGCGTCTCCCCGGTCGCCTTCAGCTCGGTACGCGCCCGCTCCAGCCAGGGGGCCGCGCCGAGCCGTTCGAACGTCTTCAGCGCGTCGCGCAGGGACGCCCGCGCGTCGCCGCGTCGCCTGGCGCGGCGCAGCCACTCGCCGTAGAGCAACTGGGTGCGCGCCTGTTCGAACGGCCGGCCCGCGTTCTCGTGGAAACCGAGGGCACGCAGGTAGTCGTCCTCGTCGTCGGTCAGCAGGGCCTGGACGCGAGCGGTGAGCGCGTGCGCCCACGGCTGCCGGCCGGCCCGCGCCCACGCCTCCAACCGGCGCAGCGGCTCCTCGGCCCGGTCCTGCGCGCCCAGCCGTACGGCGGCCTCGGCCTGGTCGGCGCCCGCGCACACCAGGGCGGAGGCGTGCCGCAGCGGCCCCCGGGTGGCCGTCTCCAGCCGGTCCAGCGCCGCCTCGTACCGGCCCAGCCCGACGTCGAGCAGGCTGAGCGCGACGAGGCCGCTGATGCCGCCGGTGTCGGGTTCCCCGCCCGCGAGGCGTACGCAGCGCTCCTCGTCCCCTTCGATGGCGGCGACCCTGGCCAGGACCGAGTTCAGCCGCGGTACGCGCTGCCGCAGGCCCGCGGCGTGGACGATCCTGATGGCCTCGGCCACGGAGTCCTCGGCGTCGCGGTGCCGTCCTGCCTGCACCTGCGCACCGGCCAGGTCCTGGAGCACCTGCGGCAGCGCGCCCACGAGCCCGTGACGGCGGCAGTGCGCGGCCTGGGCCTCGGCCAGTTCGCGGGCGGAGTCGTCGTCACCGAGGATCATGGCGCAGAAGGTGGCCCAGGTCATGGTGATGTCGGCGGGCGGCGCCGTCGCCCCGTCGAACGACAGGGAACGGGACGCGTTCGCCATGAACTCCGCCAGCAGCGGCAACCCGCGCGCGTAGTCCTCGTCCATGAGACGCGCCATCCCCAGCACCATCGGGTCGGGCCGGTTCAACGCGTGGAGCCGTTCCGCGGCGTCCCTGAGGGCGTCCCGGTCGCCGCTGAACCACGCGTATCCGGCGCCGGTGCGCAGCATGGTGACGGCCGAGTCGGCGTCGGCGTGCGCGGAGCGTTCGACCAGCACCCGGGCGGCGCGGCGGCGCTCGCCCAGCTCGAACTCCACGGCCGCCCGCACGGGCGCCAGCCTGACCAGCGACGCGGGATCGTCCACCAGGTCCTCGGCCTGGGCGGCCAGGTGCGCCGCCTGCGCGGCGTGCCCGGCCGACAGCGCGAGCGAGGCCGCCTCGCCCAGCCGGGAGGCGCGGTCGCGCAGGCCGGGAGAGAGGTTCGCGGCCTGCTCGTACAGGCCCGCCGCGGTCGCGTGCGCGGTGCGGGCG
>NZ_BAAAZP010000088.1:0-100407 GCF_039536965.1 Nonomuraea antimicrobica
GGGGCTGCTGACGGTGGCGCTGGTGGCCGCGCTGCTCGCCCTCTGGCAGCGCGGCGTGGCCGACGAGCGGCTGGACGAGGCCATGGCCAGGGTGGCGGCCTCGCGGGCGGAGGCGCTGCGGGTGGCCGATCCGGTGACCGCGCGCAAGCTGAGCCTGGCCGCCTGGCGGCTGGCCCCGATCCCGGAGGCGCGGCGGGCGCTGGAGGCCGGGGACGTGGCGGTGGGGGTGTTCGCCGACCCGTACGCGGGGCCGCGCACGCTGCACGCCATCACCGACGACGGGGCCACGCTGGCCGCCTTGGAGGAGGGCGTGCTGCGCCTGTACGACCTGGCCTCGGGCCGTACGGTCGCCACGACGGCGGGGCCGGCGCAGAGCGTCCGCGCGATGGCCTGGGCCCCGGACGGCCGTACCCTGGCGCTCGTCGGGGTCGACCGCTCCTACCTGTACGACCTGCGTACCGGGACCGTGGGCCCGCCCTTCGGACGCGGGCTCGGGGCGCCGGGCGAGCAGATGGCGTGGTTCAGCCCGGGAGGCGGGCTGCTGTTCGCGGCGGCCCGTCAGTCGGGCGAGCGGTGGGCCTGGGACCTGCGGGCGCAGCGGGCCGCGTACGTGGGCCAGTACGCCGTGGTCGGCCCCCAGGACCGGGTGGCGCTGGTGTTCGACGGGCGGGAGTCGCAGGTCAGGCGCGCGGGCCGGGCGTCGCCCGCGCCGTGGCTGGAGCGGATGCCGTGGGAGTACACGACGTTCGCGCCCGACGGGGAGCGGGTGGCCATCGCCGAGGAGAGCGGCATCCAGGTCTACGGGCTCGACGGCGTCCCCGCGCGGTACACCCGCTTGCGCCCCTCCCCCGGCCTCCTGCGCTTCAGCCCGGACGGGCGGCTCCTGGTCAGCACCGACAGCGACCGCGTACGGGTGTGGCGGCTCGCCGACGGAACCCTGCTGGCCGAGCGGCAGTTGCCGGCCTCGGCCGACCGGCCCGCGCGGGCGGCGCTGTCCGGCGACGGCAGGTGGCTGCGGGTGCTGGCGGGACGCGGCACGGTGCTCACCATCGACCTGGCGCCACCAGGCATCCCTGCGGATGATCCGGGCGTGTGGGTGTGCGGGCGGTACGGCCCGCTCACGCCCGCGGAATGGGCGCGGCACCTGCCGGAGGTGCCGTACCGGGAGGTGTGCTGACGCTCAGCCCAGCTCCGAGGTCGCGGTCGAGGGACGGGAGGTCGCGTCCACCGGCGCGGAGTGGACGGGGACCGCACGCTCGAGTCGCGGCGCGACGGGCCCGGAGACGGCGACGGGCGGCGGCGTGCTGGGTTTGCCGTGATGGTCAGGGGTGAGCCGGCCCAGCGTGATCGTGCCGCCGATGGTCAGCGCGGCGGCCATCAGGGCGGGGACGGCCGTCGAGGGCGAGGTGGGCAGCGGCTCACCGAGGAGGATCGCCCCGGCCAGCACCGAGGTGATGGGATCGACCACCTGGACCCCGGCGTAGGCGATGCCGAAGTAGCCCACCGCGTACGAGCGCTGGAGCAGCACCACCGCGCACACCAGCAGCACGGGCACGGCCAGGCTGAACCAGTGGACCAGCCGTCCCCAGTCGCCCTGCATCCCGCCGCCCACCACCCGCACGAACGTGGACACGCTCGCGGTGACGGCCCCGGCCCCCACCGCCAGCAGCAGCGCCCTGGACGCCCCGTGCACCCTGCCCGCGACCACCTGGGTGACCAGCGTGATCACCCCGATCACGGCGATGAACCCGAGCGCCGCCGCGTCGCCCAGCCTGGGCGTCACGTTGTGCGTGGGCACCAGGAGCATGAGCCAGAGCAGGCCCACGGCCACGGCGATCGAGCCCAGGATCTCGGCCCGGTACGGCCTGCGCCCGTACATGAACGCGGCCAGCGGCACGGCGAACACCAGCGTGGCGACGCTGATCGGCTGGACGGCGACCAGCGGCGCGAAGCTCAGCGCCACGGCGTGCAGGCAGGCGCCGGTGAAGGAGATGATGCCGCCGACCCACCAGCGGGGGCGTCTCACCAGGCTCAGCGAGACGCCCTCGGCAACGACCTCGTACTGTTGCAGGGCGGCGCCGAGGGCGTAGCCCAGCGCCCCTGCCAGCGCGATCAGCATGCCGACCCAGGTCATCGCGGCCCGCGCAGGAGCAGGGGTACGTTCAGCAGCATTGCTCCAGCTTAAGAGTCCAGGCAGGCCCGAGGGTCATCCTTTGGTCGGAAACATCAGACTAAATCAGTCGCGACCTGCACGAACTTGTCGCCATCCTTGGGCCCACCTCGGCCCTTGTCGCGTTACGACTGGAGTGGGCAGAGGCAGAACAGGTGGCCCTGCGGGTCCTGCAGGACGATCCAGCGGGTGCCCTCCTCGGTGATCCCCGGCTGGAACTCGGGCCTGGTGGCCCCCAGGGCGACGTACTCCTCGGCCGCCCGCTCCATGTCGGGCACCCGGAAGTCGAGGTGGAACTGCTTGTCGGGGCTCGGCCACACGACCGGCTTGCGGTCGGCGACACGGCCGAAGTAGATGCTGACGGTGCCGTCGGTGAGGGCGGCGTACTCGTCCTCTGCGTACGTGATCTCCATTCCGGTGACCTCGTGGTAGAAGGCGGCCAGTGCCCGGGGGTCGGCGCAGTCGATGCTGAAGGCGAGGAGGTTTGCTTTCGTCGTCATGCCGGGGAGCCTGCCAGCCGTACCTGCCATCTTCTGTCAGGTATGACGATCCCCACCGCCGGCCCCCTTGACCTTGGCCATCACGAGATGACTCGGCCCTTACGGCTACTTGGCCATCTTCCCGTCGTTTTTCGGGTGAACCCGTAAGAGTGCCTTTGACGTGCCTTAACCAGCCATCAAGCTGATGGCGTCACCCTCTCCACGACTGCCATGCGAGAAGAGGGGCGACAGCCATGCGAACCAGGCCGGAACGGCTCTATGAGATCGACGGTCTCCGGCTGCTGGCGGCGCTGTGCGTGGTGCTGTACCACTACGTGTTCTCCGGCTGGGCCGGCGGGAAGACCACTGTGAGCTTCGTCACCGAGAGCGGGTGGGCGAAGTACGGCTACCTCGGCGTCGACCTGTTCTTCCTGATCAGCGGATTCGTCGTGCTGATGAGCGCGTGGGGCAGGAACCCACGGCAGTTCGTGGTGTCACGGGTGGTGCGGCTCTATCCGGCGTACTGGGTGGGCATCGCCGTCACCGCCCTCGTCACCGTGCTGCTGGGACAGAGTCTCTTCCAGGTGTCGTTACCGCAGGTGCTGGTCAACCTGACGATGTTCCAGGCCGTGCCGGACATCGAGAACGTGGACGTCGTCTACTGGACGTTGTGGGCCGAGATGCGGTTCTACCTGCTCATGCTGGTCGCCGTCTGGATCGGGGTGACGCGCCGCCTGGTCATGGCCGGGCTCTGGGGCTGGCTGGCGCTGACGTTCCTGGTGGAGCTGCGGGTGCTGCCCTCTTTCGCGGACCTGGTCGTGCAGTCGGAGTTCTCCCACTACTTCATCGCCGGGATGGCCCTGTTCATGCTCTACCGGTTCGGGCTGGACTGGCAGATCGCGCTGCTGGTGCCGATCTGCCTGGGCAACGCGGTCTACCGGGCCATCGGGTACGCCGAGGCCGTCGGCGACCGGTACTCCGTGACGTACTCGCCGGCGGTCATCACGGCCGTGGTCGTACTGATCTTCCTGGTCATGACGTTCGTGGCGCTGCGGGTGACGCAGTGGATGGCGCGGCCCTGGCTGGTGACGGCGGGGGCGCTGACGTATCCGCTGTACCTGTTGCACGCGCACGTCGGCTTCATCCTGTTCGCCCGGCTGGAGGGCACGGTGAACAGGTACGTGCTGCTCGTGGGCATGATCGTGGTCATGCTGGGGGCGGCGTACCTGGTGTACCGGTTCGTGGAGCGGCCGCTCGCGCCCCGGCTCAAACGGCTGTTGTCGAAACGGCAGCCCGCGCACGCCGCCGTACCGGCCGGGAGCCGGACGCGATGATCCGGCCCCGCCGACCGCCGCTCGCCGGCGGTGGCGGGCGGCGGGACACGGGGTGGCCCGGCTAAGGTGGGGCCCATGCATCGGCGCCTCATCTGCTCCCCGCCGCCGGCCCGCTAGCGGGCGGCGGCGTTTCCTGACTTTCCGGGTCTGACCGATCCGGGGGTGGTTGCTGCCCGCACACCGGGCCCATTCCGACCACTCCACCCGGAGAACCCCTGTCATGACCCATGTCTCCGCCCGGCGGGGCACCTTTTACGTGTCCGTGGCCGCGACCGCCTGGGGCACCGGCGGCGCCGCCGGATCCCTGCTCTTCGAGACCGGCGGCCTCGGCCCCGTCGGCGTCTCCCTGTGGCGCTACCTGCTCGGCGCCGCCTTCCTCCTCGTCCTGGCCCGCCGGGCCCGCGTCGGCGGGCTTCTCAACGGACCTCTCAACGGGCGTCTCCTGGTCGTCGGCGCCGGGATGGCCGTCTACCAGACCGCGTACTTCGCCGCGATCGCCCACTCCGGCGTCGCCGTGGCGACCGTGGTGACGATGGGCGCCACTCCCGTCTTCACCGCCCTGGGCAGCCGCTTCCTGCTGCGCGAGCGGCTCGGCCGGGTCGGGCTCGTCGCCCTGGCCGCCGCGCTGGCCGGGCTCGTCCTGCTCACGGGCGAGGCGGCGGTGCAGGCCAGGGCCTCCTCGGCGCTCGGCGTCGCCTTCGCCCTGACCTCGGCCGCCGGGTACGCCGGGGTCACGCTCCTGTCCAGGCGCCACAACGGCGACGACCCCGTGACCGTGGCGGTCGGCGGGTTCGTGGTCGGGGCGGTGTGCCTGGCGCCGTTCGCGCTGACCGAAGGGGTGGTGCCGGTGCTGACCTGGGAGACGGTCGCCCTGCTGGTCTACTTGGGGGCGGTGCCGACGGCGCTGGCGTACGGGCTGTTCTTCCGTGCGCTGACCGCCCTGCGGGCCACCACCGTGTCGATCATCTCGCTCGGCGAGGCGGTGGGCGCGGCGCTGCTGGGCGTCGTGGTGTTCGGCGAACGGCTCACGCCGGCGGCGTGGTGCGGCTGCGCATTGCTGCTGGCCGCCGTCGTGGTGCTGACCACACGGGCCGATACGGCGTGATGTGACGGTCCCGGCCCCCGGATGAGTTAAGGTCCGGTACGGCGGCGCTTGCCGAATCGTCGCTCCGCTCTCCGCCCCGGCCGGGGGAACGGTGTCGGCGCAGCGCGCGTTGGAGGAACTGTGGCCTCGATCAAGGGAATACTGAGGAACCTCCTGGATCGTCCAGGAGGCGTCCCCCTGACGCCTTACCAGAAGACCGTCAAGGCGGCCGACGCGCGCGCCGAGCGGGTGCGCGGGCTCGACGAGCTTCCCGTGCCCGACATGAAGGACCTGGCCGAGTTCTGTGCGGTCGCGCGCGAGGCCGCCGACCGGACGCTCGGGCTGCGCCCGTACGACGTGCAGCTCCTGGGGACGCTGGCCCTGCTCGACGGCAAGGTCGCCGAGATGGCCACCGGCGAGGGCAAGACCCTCTCCGGGGCCATGGCGGCGGCCGGCTACGCCCTGCAGGGCAAGCGGGTGCACGTCATCTCGGTCAACGACTACCTGGCCCGGCGCGACGCCGAGTGGATGGGCCCCTTCTACGAGGCGCTCGGCGTCACGGTGGGCTGGATCGGGCAAAACTCCTCGCCCGACGAGCGCCGCGAGGCGTACGCGAAGAGCGTCACCTACGGGCCCGTCAGCGAGATCGGGTTCGACGTGCTGCGCGACCGGCTGCGCACCGACGCGGGCGAGATCATCGTGCCCGCGCCCGAGGTGGCCCTGATCGACGAGGCCGACTCCGTGCTGGTCGACGAGGCCCGCGTGCCGCTGGTCATGGCCGGGGCGGCCGACCCGGGCAACGCGGTGCCGGAGATGGCCGCGCTGGTCAGGCAGCTCGTACGCGGCTACCACTACGAGATCGACGAGCAGGCCCGCAACGTCTACCTCACCCCCAAGGGCGCCGACAGCGTGGAGAACCTCCTCGGCGTCGAGCTCTACGACGAGCACGAGCCGGGCGCGCTCATCGAGCTCAACCTGGCCCTGCACGCCCACTCACTGCTCGCGCGCGACGTCGACTACATCGTGCGCGACGGCAAGGTGCAGCTCATCAACCCCTCGCGCGGCCGGGTGGCGCTGTTGCAGCGCTGGCCCGACGGCCTGCAGGCGGCCGTGGAGGCCAAGGAGGCGCTGCCGCCGAGCGAGAAGGGCGAGATCCTCGACTCGATCACCGTCCAGGGCCTGATCCGCCGCTATCCGCAGATCTGCGGCATGACCGGCACGGCCGTGGCCGTCAGCGAGCAGCTCGGCGAGTTCTACGGGCTCAAGGTCGCGGTGATCCCGCCCAACCGGCCGTGCGTGCGGGTCGACGAGCCCGACCGCATCTACCCGACCGTTCCCGACAAGGACGCGGCGCTGGTCGAGGAGATCCAGGCGGTCCATGAGACCGGCCGGCCCATCCTCATCGGCACGCTCGACGTGGCCGAATCGGAAAACCTGGCCAAGCTGCTGCAGCGGCGCGACCTGGAGCCGGTCGTGCTCAACGCCAAGAACGACGCGGAAGAGGCCGCGATCATCGCCAGGGCGGGCGAGCGCGACGCCATCACCGTCTCCACCCAGATGGCCGGTCGTGGCACCGACATCCGCCTCGGGGAGGGCGTGGCCGAGCTGGGCGGCCTCTACGTGATCGGCTCGGGCCGGCACGCCAGCAGCCGTCTCGACGACCAGCTTCGCGGGCGGGCCGGGCGGCAGGGCGACCCGGGCGGCTCGGTGTTCTTCGTCAGCATGAAGGATGATCTGATCACCCAGTTCGTGCCCGACGAGCGTCCGCCCGCCGCCGACGCCGATGGGGTGGTGCGCCACCGGCGCGGCGCGTACCTCGTGGGGCACGCGCAGCGCGTCGCTGAGGGCGTCAACCTGGAGATCCACCGCAACACGTGGCGTTACACCCGGCTGCTCGAACGCCAGCGCGAGCTCATCCTCGAATGGCGCGACAAGGTGCTGCACGGCGACGCCGCCGCCAAGGCGCTGGCCGAGGCCGACTCCGAGCGGTGGGAGGACCTGCCGGAAGAAACCCGCGACGAGACGGCCCGGCAGATCGTGCTGCACGCGATCGACCGCTGCTGGACCGAGCACCTGGCGTTCCTGACCGACCTGCGCGAAGGCATCCACCTGCGGGCGCTGGGCCGGATGAGCCCGGTCGACGAGTTCCACCGGGAGGCGGTGGCCGAGTACAAGTCGCTGCTGGCGGAGGTGGAGAAGCGGTCGCTGGAGTCGTTCGAGGCGCCGGAGCCGGATCTGAAGCGGCCGACGGCCACGTGGACGTACCTCGTGCAGGACAACCCGTTCGGCACCGAGTGGGACCGCATTCTCAAGCGGGTCACCGCCGCGACGCGGCGCGGCTGATCGGCGGCTGGTCGGCGGCTGGTCAGGGCCACTTCGAGTCGCCCGACGGCACCACCGGGCCGTCGAGCACGCTCAGCCGCTCCAGCAGGGTGACGAACGTGATCGCGTACGGCGAGTCCGACACGACCGCCGCCACGCGCGGCCAGTCCACCTGCTCGCGCAGCGCGCGCACCTGGGCCAGCAGCGCGCCGTAGTCGCAGGCGTGCTCCGACAGCGGCAGCAGCCACGTGATCACCAGGTCGGTGGCCTCCAGCACGGGCACGATCACCGCGGACGCCTTCAGCGGCTCGGCCCGGTCGAGCAGCTCGTCGGTGATCGGCAGGTCGGACACCCGGTAGATCAGGTCCACCAGCCGCCCCTCGTCGTACGCCTTGACCAGCCAGTCCTCCGGCGGCTTGGCCGTCTGGAAGCCCAGGCCGCGCAGCGCCTCCAGCGCGGCGGGCACGTCGTGCTCGGTGAGCACGAAGTCCACGTCGTGCAGGGAGGGCGCCGCGCCACGGGCGTACGCCGCGCAGCCACCGGCCAGCGCGAACTTCACCCCGGCGTCCTTCAACCCCGAGCTGGCCCGTTTGAGCGTGTCGAGGATGGCGTCGGTGACCGCGTGCCCGTGGCTGCTCATGTGAGCGGGCTACCCAAACGATCGTCAAGTAGGCGTGGGGCGCCATGACCTGCTCTGGGAGATCGTTCTCGTCGTCATCGGGCTACCGGCCGGGCCGGGCGGGGTCGGCGGCTTCGACGTCAGGGGCGTGCCGTTCAGGGGGTCAGGCCACGGGCTGCAGGCCCTCGTCGCAGCTCAGGCAGTAGACGGCGTACGCCCGGTTGAGCACCGGCAGCGCCACGTTACGTACCCTGATGCCGCCCGGCGTCATGCCCTTCTCGCTGCCCTTGTGCGCGTGACCGTGCAGGATGAGGTCGGCGCCCGCCGTGTCGACCGCCTCGGCCAGCAGGTAGCTGCCGAGGAAGGGGTAGATCTCGTGCGGTTCGCCCTCCAGCGTCTCCTTGATCGGGGAGTAGTGCGACAGCACGACGCGGTGGTCGGCCACGATCTCCTTCAACGCCACCTTCCACGCCTCGGCGATGTTGCGGGTGTGGGAGACGAAGTTCTTGATCTCGCGCTCGCCGAACTCGCTCGCGCACTTCCCCGCGAACCCGCCGCCGAACCCCTTGCCGCCGACCACGCCCACCTTCTTGTCGCCGCACTGGATCACCGCGCCGTCGTCGTCCAGCACCATCACCCCGGCCTCGCGCAGCTCATTGGCGATCTCGTACTGGAGGTCGGAGTGGTAGTCGTGGTTGCCGAGCACTGCGACGGCCGGGATGGGCAGGCCGCGCAGCTCGTCGGCGACCACCTGGCCCTCCTCCATCGTGCCGTGCCTGGTCAGGTCGCCCGCCAGCATGAACACGTCGGCGCGGTCCTCGATGCCCTCCAGTCTCTTGCGGTACTGGCCTCTGCCGTCCTCGCCCAGGTGGATGTCACCCACGGCGGCTATGCGCAGGTCAGTCAAGACGCTCATCCTCCCCTGGCTCGGTGGCCTCAACGACGTTGATCTCGTTGTGCAGATGGAGCTCGGGCGCGGCCTCGTGCGCCACCTGACCGAGTCTCTCGCGCTGTGCGGCCTCGCTCACCTGGCCGCGCAGGAAGAGCTGGTCGCCTCTGATGTCGACGCGGATTCCGAGCTCGTGCGTGCGTCCGTCCTCGGCCAGCGCCTGCTGGACACGGGCCGCGACGTACTGCGGAGCTTCCATCGCTCGCCTCCCTCTTCTGTCGCCGCATGCCCAGGTATCAACACCTCAAACTGTATTAATCAGGTCAAAAGCTCCCTTTCCACTGGTACGCCGAGCGGGGCTACCCCCGGACGTTAGGCCGCAAACGGGGCGGGCAGGTGAGCGGCATGTCGGACAACGGAAAGTGGCATGAAGAGCGGGATCAACGAGGTCATGCCATGGTCCCCGCCACGCCCCGCGACGTGGTGCACATCAGGGTGGGCTCGTACCTGCTGGTGTTCCTGTTCGCGTTCACGGTGCTGGGGATCCTCACCAGGGCGTGGGTCCTGGCGGGCATCGCGGTCCTGATGGCCGTCGTCACGGTGGTCGACATGATTCTGGCCGTGAAAAAGCAGAAGCGGCGGCACAACGGAGAGGCGGGCTGAGCACGGCACGACGCCACCGCGCGGGCCGGTGGGTCGTGGTGACGTCGGGGCTCGCGTCGCAGCAAACGGTTCTCCAGGAGGTTCTTGATGCCTGAACGCGATCTTCAGTACCTGGCCGAGCTGGCGGCGCAGCTCCGCGTCGACTCCGTACGGGCCGCGGCCGAAGCCGGTTCCGGCCATCCGACCTCGTCCATGTCCGCCGCCGACCTGATGGCCGTGTTGTTCGCCTGCTACCTCCGCTACGACTTCGACGACCCGGACAACCCGGCCAACGACCACCTGATCTTCTCCAAGGGCCACGCCTCACCGCTGCTCTACTCCCTCTACAAGGCGGCGGGCGCGATCACCGACGAGGAGCTGCTGTCGTTCCGGCGGCGGGGCAGCCGCATGGAGGGCCATCCGACCCCCCGCCTGCCCTGGGTGGACGTGGCCACCGGCTCACTCGGCCAGGGGCTGCCCGTCGGGGTGGGCGTGGCGATGGCCGGGCGGCTGGAGCGGGTGCCGTACCGGGTCTGGGTGTTGTGCGGCGACAGCGAACTGGCCGAGGGCTCCATCTGGGAGGCCGCCGAGCACGCCGGCTGCGAAGGGCTGGCCAACCTGACCGCGATCGTGGACGTCAACCGGCTCGGACAGCGCGGCCCGACCAGGCACGGCTGGGACACCGGTGCGTACGCGCGCAGGTTCGGGGCGTTCGGCTGGCACACGATCGAGATCGACGGCCACGACCCCGGGCAGATCGACTTCGCGCTCGGCGACGCCTGCAACACCCGCCGCCGCCCGACCGTGATCCTGGCCAAGACCCGCAAGGGCGAAGGCGCGCACGAGGTCGAGAACCGCGAGGGTGCCCACGGCAAGCCGCTCAAGGACCCGGACAAGGCCGTGAAGGAGCTGGGCGGGCTCAGGAACGTACGCGTCGCGGTGCACGAGCCCGCGGTGAAGGCGGCGCCGTTCCGGTTCGAGTCGGACGGGCTGGAGCTGCCCGCGTACGCGGTGGGCGAGCGGGTCGCGACGCGGACCGCGTACGGGCAGGCGCTGGCCGCGCTCGGCGCCGCCCGCGGGGACGTCGTGGCGCTGGACGGCGAGGTGGCCGACTCGACCAGGACCGAGGCGTTCGCCAAGGAGTTCCCCGAGCGGTTCTTCGAGATGTACATCGCCGAGCAGCAGCTCGTGGCGGCGGCGGTGGGATTGCAGGTGCGGGGCTGGAAGCCGTACGCGGCCACGTTCGCGGCATTCCTGACCAGGGCGTACGACTTCATCAGGATGGCCGGGGTGAGCCGGGCCTCGATCCGGCTGGTGGGCTCGCACGCGGGGGTGGCGATCGGCGAGGACGGCCCGTCCCAGATGGGCCTGGAGGACCTGGCCATGCTGCGCACCGTGTACGGCAGCACCGTGCTCTACCCGTGCGACGCCAACCAGGCGGCGGCCCTGGTCGCCGAGATGGTCGGGCTGGAGGGCGTGTCCTACCTGCGGACCACGCGGGGCGACACGCCGGTCATCTACCAGCCGGGCGAACGCTTCCCGGTGGGCGGCTCACGGGTGCTGCGGCACACGCCCGGCGACCGGGCCACGATCGTGGCGGCGGGCGTGACCGTGCACGAGGCCCTGGCGGCGGCCGACGACCTGCGTGAGTCGGGCATCGCCGTGGGAGTGATCGACCTGTACTCGGTCAAACCGGTCGACGCGGCGGCGCTGACCGAGGCGGCCACCACCACCGGCAACCTGATCACGGTCGAGGACCACCGGCTGGAGGGCGGCCTGGGCGACGCGGTGATGGACGCGGTGAGCGAGCTGGGGCCGCGGGTGGTGAAGCTGGCCGTGACGGGGCTGCCCGGGTCGGCGACGCCGCGGGAGCAGCTCGCCGACGCCGGCATCGACCGCCACGCCATCGCCGGGGCCGTCAAGAGCCTGCTGTGAGCGCCGGCCCGTCGCGAGGGCCCGTCGCGAGGGCGCTGTCACCAGAGCACTGTGACGGGGGCACGCATGAAGTGACCCACTCATGAACGAGGGCCCGATGAGCGGGTCCGGGCGTTCATGAGTGGGTCACGTGGGTCAGCGGGACTTCTTCGTCCCCATGCGGGACTTGGTGGTCCCCATGCCGGTTTTGGTGCCCATGCCGGCCTTGGTACCCATGCCGGTCTTGGACCCCATGCGGGACTTGGTGGTCCCCATGCCGGCCTTCGTCCCCATGCGGGTTTTCGTGGTTCCCACAGCGGACTTCGTACCCATGCGGGACTTCGTGGTCCCCATGCTGGCCTTGGTGCCCATACCGGCCTTGGTCCCCATGCCGGCCTTCGGCATGACCTTCTTGCCGGCCTTCTTGATGGCACTCAGGAGCTCCTGCTTGCTCATCTTCGAGCGTCCGACCACGCCCAGCTTGGCGGCCACCTTCTGCAGGTGCTCCTTGCTGGCGCTGGCGTCCACGGCCCCGGTCATCCGGCCGGCGCCGGCGCGGGCGGTGGTGCCCTTGCCGGAGGGGCCCTTCTGGGTCTTCGGCTCCCAGTGGTCGCCGACCTTCTCGAAGGAGTTCTTGAGCGCGGCGAACGCGGTCATGTGCGCACGCCGCCCCTCGCCGTACTCCTTGACGGCCGAGTCGTGGGCCTTGATCCACATGTTCTGGGCCCTCTTCGGCGAACGTTTGATGGTCGACGGCAGCTCTTGAACGGCTGGCATGTCGATTCACCTCCTACAGCGGTGGTTCGTCGTAGTGGCGTCGTTCCTCGTGGACGGTGGTCCGGCGGGCCACGGGCTCCTCGCTGCTGTGCACCGGTTCGCCGATGGGACCGACCGCCCTGCGGGTGACCCTGATCCTGTAGATGCCGAACAGGAGTCCGGCCAGACCGCCGAGCATGAGGATGACGCCCACCACGTTGAGGTCGAGGCCGGCGAGGTCGACCTCGACGGCCCAGGTGAGGATCGCACCGAGCATGATGAGGATGATGCTTCCGGCGACGGTCATCAGATTTACCTCCTTGACACGAAAGAACTTCTATCCCCATGTCGAGAATCAAACCCGTCGTGATGATCGGGCTCATGGGCTCGGGCAAGACGACCTCGGGCCGTTTGGTCGCCGAGGCGCTCGGGCTGCCCTTCACCGACAGCGACCAGTACCTCCGTGACCGGCACGGCGCCACCTCCGCGCCGATCGCGGCCCGCGAGGGAAAGGAGGCGCTGCACCGCTACGAGGCCGAGCACGTGCTGGAGTCGCTCGCGGGACCGCCCCAGGTGGTCGCGGCGGCGGCCAGCACGCTGGAGCACCCCCAGGTGCGCGCGGCGCTGCGCGCGGCGTTCGTGGTCTGGGTGGACGCCCCCGACGAGGTGCTGGCCGAGCGCATGCGCACCAGCGACCACCGCCCCGACTACGACCCGGCGACCATGCGGGCCCGCCGCGAGCGGTTCTTCCGCGAGGTCGCGGACCTGGTCTGCGACGTCGGTACGCTAAGCCCCGAGCAGGTGCGCGACGAGGTTTTGCGCAGAATGGGATTGCCCGAAACCGGTCGAGACTGATAGCCAAAAGGGATGTTCGCCGAGAAACCCACGCTGAAGGGCGAGCTGGTGACGCTGTGCCCGGTCGGCCTCGAGCACGTCGAAGACCTGCTCGAGGTGATCTCCGACCCGGAGGTGCGCCGGCTGACGGGCTCGCACGGCGAGTTCGACGAGGAGCGCCTGCGCCTGTGGTACGCCACCCGCGCCGCCCAGACCGACCGGCTCGACCTGGCCATCACGGCGGACGGCGGGTTCGTGGGCGAGGTCGTGCTCAACGAGCTCGACACCGCCAACCTGTCCTGCAATCTGCGCATCGTGCTCGGCCCGGCCGCCGTCGGCAGAGGCTACGGCACCGAGGCGATCGAGCTGGTGCTCGGCCACGCGTTCCGTACGACGCCGCTGCACCGGATCAGGCTCGGCGTCTTCGACTTCAACGGGCGGGCGCGACACGTGTACGAGAAGGTCGGCTTCATCGAGGAGGGCGTCGAGCGCGACGCCCTGCTGTGGGAGGGAAAGTGGCACGACGCGGTGCTCATGGCGATACTCCGGCCGGAGTGGCAGGCGCGAGCCGGAAGCCTGGCATAATGATCATGACGCATGGGTCCCCCGAGGCGCGCGGGGGGCCTGTGGCGTCTTCCGGACAACCATTGGGCGGTGTCGTGCATCTAAGCATCAGTGACGATGCGCTTGGTGCCCGGTGACCCCGAGAGGCTTGGCGGCCATTGGCTGGCGGCCAGGCTCGGCGCGGGCGGACGCGGCGTCGTCTACGACGCTTACGACGACGAGGGTCGCAGGTTCGCGGTCACCGTGCCGCGGGGTGAGGTCGCACACCGATTCGAGCGGGTGACCTGCCGCCACCTGGCCGAGGTGGTGGCCGTCGGCTCCGACGAGGGCGTCCCCTATGTGGTGAGCCAGTTCGTCGGCGGGCCCGACCTGCGGCAGTGCGTCGAGCTGCACGGCCCCTACGCGGGCGGCGAGCTGGTCGCGCTGGCCGGGGCGCTGGCGGCGGCGCTCTGCGCGCTGCACGAGGCCGGGCTGACGCATTCGGGGCTGAACCCCGAGAGCGTGCTGCTGGCCGACGACGGGCCCAAGGTGATCGAGGTCGGGCTGCCGTCGAGGAGCCCGGTGGGCGGCACGTGCACGTATCAGGCGCCCGAGGTCCTGACGACCGGGCAGGCGGCCGATCCCGCGGCCGACGTGTTCGCGTGGGGCGCGGTGGTGCTGTTCGCGGCCACGGGGCACGACCCGTTCCACGGTGAGAGTCCTGGCACGGTCATGCACCGGCTGCTCACCTTCGACCCCGACCTGAGCTGCCTGCCCGAGCCGCTGCGCGAGCCGGTGGGGCGGGCGCTGGCCAAGGAGCCCGGCGACCGGCCGGCGGCGGCCGAGCTGCCGGTCACGAGCGAGGTCGAGCTGCGCGCGCCGGAGGCGTACGTACGGACGCCGTCGCTCGGCGAGGTGGCCGAGCGGGCCTACCAGTCGCTCACGCCCGGCCAGCAGGAGGAGGTGCCGGGGCTGCTGCTGCGCCTGCTCGACGGCGACAGCCCGCACGACGAGGGCGGCGTGCTCGGCCCGCTCATGGAGGCCGGCCTGCTGGTACGCCGCAGCATACGTGTGCCGCCCGCCGAGACCGCCGTGGGCAAGCTGGTGGCCGTCAGCGACGATCGGGTGGTCCCGGCGAGCACGGCGCTCTACCGGGCCTGGCCCCGGCTGCGCCGCTGGATGGCCGACGAACGCGACGGCATGGTGGTGCACCGGCGCATCCGCGAGGCGGCCAGGCACTGGTCGGAACACCGTCGCGGCAGGAGCCACCTCCTGCGCGGCCACGAGCTGGACTCCGCGCTCGGCTGGGCCGCGACCAAGCGCCGCCACGTACGACTCAACCAGCTCGAACGCGACTTCATCAACGACAGCGTGACCCTGTCGAAGCAGCGCAGGAAGCTCCTGACGCCCATGCTGACGACGGTGGCGGCGGTGCTGGCGGTCGCGGTGACGATGACCGTGGTCTCCGTACACGGGCAGAACGACCTGCGCGAGCGCCTCATCGAGGCCGACGCGCGGGCGGTGGCGGCGCGGGCCGAGGCGCTGCGTACGTCCGATCCGCGCACGGCGATGCGGCTGAGCGTGGCCGCGTGGCGGCTGTCGCCGGTCTTCGAGGCGCGGGCCGCGTTGCAGGCGTCGCTGGTGCAGCCGGAGCTGGGGGTGTTCACCGATCCCGACGCCGACGCGCGGGCCCGCTACCTGCTGCGCGGCGACGAACTGGTCAGATGGGACACCGGCGCCGTCACCGTCTGGGACGTGGCCGAGGGGCGGCGGGTGGCCTCGTACACACTGCCGCCGGGGAGCATGGCGATGAGCGACGACGGGCGCTTCGCGGAGGGGGCGTCGGGGCTGCCGTTCGACGTGACCACCGGGCGGGCGCCCGCCTCTGGCGTCTACGCCGTCAGCCGGGGCAACCAGACGCGGGTCTACCGGGGGTCCCGGGTGTTGTTCGAGGTGACCGACAGGAAGGTGGCGCTGTCCCCCGACGGGACGCGGGCGGCCGTCTCCGGGCTCAACGGGCGGGTGGAGCTGTGGGAGCTGACGCCGCGCCGGGTCCGTACGGCGGTCGTGCAGGTGGCGCCGCTCACGGGCGCGGACGCGGCGGCCCCTGCCCTGTCCTTCAGCCCCGACGGGGCCACGCTGGCGGTGGCGGGCCGCGATGGGATCACGCTCGTGGGGCCGAAGGGCGCGGTGAACCCCCCGGCGGGGCCCGCGCAGCCGCCGGGCACCGGAGCCGTCCCCGACGACGCCGTACCCGACGACACGGAGGACCTCGGCACGCTGGCCGCCCCTCGGAGCGACGAGACGTCCAGCGCTCAGGCGGCGCCCGCCGCTCCGCGCGACACGCCCACGCCACCGGCTCCGGCCGCCTCCCCCGGCTCCGGCGTGGCCGCCCTGCCGACGCCGACCGCGTCCGGCGTCCCCGGCGCCGTGACCTCCCCCAGTCCCGGCTCCTTCGGCGATCCGGCCGCCTCCAGCAGCCCCGGCATCGCGGCGGACACGAAGCAGGACACGACCGCGCAGGCACGGCCGGGCACCGGCGACGACAAGGCGGCACGCGCCAACGACGGCACCCCCCTGGTCGGACGGAACCCGGGATGGGGGGTCGAGGTCATGAACGGCCTGGAGACCACCCTGACCTCGTCGACCGGCCCGCCCGCGTTCAGCCCCGACGGCCGGCTGCTGGCCCTGCCCGGCGACGGCGAGGTACGGGTCTGGAACGTGGCCGAGCGCCGCTTCCTCGGCTCCTACCACCTCTCCGACCCCGGCCACGGCCTGTCCTTCTCCGCCGACGGCCGGGCGCTGCGCTATCTCAGCGGCACCGGCTCGGTCGTCACGCTCGACGTCTCCGGCCTGCCCGCCCCGGCCGACGACGGCCACGTCGCCGCCTTCTCCGGCAACGGGCGGGTGGCCGCCAAGGAGGTCGGCAACACGATCGAGCTCACCGACACCGAGCAGCGCAGGAAGCTCGGCCGCATCGCCGCCGCCGGCGACCTGGCCTTCGACGCGGCCGGCCGGCTGCTGGCCGTGGCGGGCGACCCGGTGACCGTGTGGGAGGTGGCCTCCGGGCGGCAGGTCGCCGCGATCGAGGCGGGCGGTGACGTGCCGGCGGTGGCCCTCTCCCCCGACGGCCGTACGCTGGCCACCGCGCGCGGCCGGACCCTGGAGACCTGGGACGTACGCGAGGGCCGCCGCATCAAGGCGTACGAGGGCGCGGGTGACCTGGCGCTGGCCTTCAGCCCCGACGGTTCGGCGCTGGCCGCCGGCACCGGGCTGCTCGACCTGCGCACCGGCCGGATCACCCCGCTCGAACGGGCCGCCAAGGCCGGTGACGGTGCCGCGGTGACCGCGCTGGCGTTCTCGCCCGACGGGGGGCGGCTGGCGTTCGGGCTGGAGGGCGGGCGGGTGCTCGTCTGGGACGTGCCTGAGCGCGAGCCCATCGGCACCGTCGAGACCGGCACGGCCCCGGTCGACGAGCTGCGCTTCTCCCCCAAGGGCGACCTGCTGGCCATCGACGCCACCCGTACGTCGATCTGGGACACCGCGACCCTGCGCGAGGTCGGCAACGTCGGCTCGTGGGCCGCGGGACCGGCCTTCAGCGAGGACGGCACGCGGCTGCGCGGGGTGGCGTTCGACGGCACCGTACGCGAGGTCGCGGTCGATCCCGCGCTGACGGCACGCGCGGTGTGCGCGCGGGCGGGCGGCTCGCTGAGCAAGGCGGAGTGGGCCCGCCTGATCCCGGAGAGCGCCTACCAGGACGTCTGCTGACCGACCGGCCCCGCTCGGACGGCGGGCGGCCTGTGGGGCTTCTAGCTGGGGTAGAGCTTGAGCACCTTGCCCTGCGGGCTGGCCACCAGGTACCCGCCGCGGTAGTCGTCGCTGACGTAGACCAGCAGCACCTGTCGCGTCGAGGTGAAGGCGTAGTCGGGGTCCACGATGACGTAGCGGCTGGTGGGCTTGGGCACGCCGAGGTCCTTGTCGGCCCTCCTGAGCAGGGCGGGCAGCTTGTCCCAGTCGAACGTGGACAGGTCCACCAGCGGCGTGTCCACCTCGCCGCCGGTGCGCGGGTCGCCCACCGCGCCGTCGCGGTAGAAGTAGGTGTCGTACAGCTCGGGGTCGCGCTTCAGCGGCGCGTCGACGGTGGCGTACTCCGGGTACACCGTCATCTTGACGACCTTGGTGCCGCCGATGGTCGGCTTCAGCTTGCTGATCAGCCCGCGCATCCCGGCCGGGGTCAGCAGGTTCTCCTTGGCGGCCGGGGTGGTCGGCGTGGTGTCGGGGGTGCGGGGTGAGCCGGTCTCGATGGAGGGGCGCGTCAGCGTGAAGCCGTTGGGGATCGGGGTGCCGCCCTCCCCCGCGTCCTCGGCGGAGGTGCCGGGCAGTAACCGCCACACCAGTACTCCTGCCACCACGACCGCCGACAGCGACGCCGCCACCGCCGCTCCCCGTCCGCCGCGCCGGGGGCGGCGGGTGTTCTGGGTGCCCGAGTGCGGGATCGGCCCCGCGCCCCACGGGGGCTGCTGCGCAGCCGGTCCGCCGTAGCCGGGCGGCATCGTGTGACCGGCGGCGGGTGGCACGGTGTGCCCCCCGCCCGGCGGCATCGGCCCGGGACCAGGACCGGGCACAGGACCGGACCCAGGACCAGGACCAGGAACGGGCCCAGAGACGAAGCCAGGACCGGGAGCTAGGCCAGGACCCGGGACGGGCACAGGACCAGAGCCGGGGCCAGGGCCGGGCACAGGGCCAGAGCCGGAGGTGGGGCCGTGGCCGGGGCCAGGAGCGCGGCCGGGCGCGAAGTGCCAGGGGGGCGGGGGTGGGGCGTGCGGGTCGGCGGCCGCGGCCAGCATCCGGTCGAGGGTCTCCGCGTCGGGCCTGCCCGCCGGGTCGCGCGTGAGCAGGGCGACCAGCACGGGCGTGAGCGTCCCTGCTCGCTCCGGCGGCGGCACGTCCTGGTTGAGCACCGCCGCCAGGGTGGCCAGCGTGGTGCTCCGGCGCAGCGGGTGCCGTCCTTCCACCGCGACGTACAGCATCATGCCGAGCGACCACAGGTCGGAGGCCGGGTCGCCCTCGACGCCGTTGATGCGCTCGGGCGCCATGTACTCCGGCGAGCCGATGAACGACCCGGTGGCCGTCAGGCTCGTCGACTCGCGCATGGCCGCGATGCCGAAGTCGGTCAGCACCGACCTGCCGTCATCCCGCAGCAGCACGTTGGCGGGTTTGACGTCGCGGTGCTGGATGCCGACCGCGTGGGCCGCGCGCAGGGCCGACAGGACCTCGCGGCCGAGCCTGGCCACCTCCACGGACGGCATGGGGCCGCGCTGGATGCGGTCCTGCAGCGAGCCGCCGGTGACCAGCTCCATGACGATCCACGGGTAGCCCTGCTCGCCCGGGTCCACGATGTGGTGGATCGTGGCCACGTGGGGGTGGTTGAGCCTGGCCAGCGCGCGGGCCTCGCGCAGCACCCGCGAGCGCAGCTCACGGGCGTGGGTGGGGTCGTGCTCGTCGATCGAGGGGTCGGGCGGGCGTACTTCCTTGAGCGCGACCTCGCGGTGCAGGGCCACGTCCCAGGCCCGCCACACGAGGCCCATGCCCCCGCCGCCAAGCCGCTCCACGAGCTCGAAGCGGCCGTCGATCACCCGTCTGTGCATGCAGAGCAGCGTAGGGCCAGCGCGCCACGCAAGTCATCAGGCGAGCGTGGCCAACTCCCCGGCCGCCACGCCGTGCGCGAACGGCAGGCCCTTGGCGTATCTGGCCAGCTCGTCCACGGCCAGGTCGGCGAGCCGGGCCAGCTCGCCGCCGAGTGATCCGGCGACGTGCGGGGTGAGCAGCACGTTGGGCAGGTCGAAGAGGGGCGAGCCGGGCGGCAGCGGGTCGGGCTCGGTGACGTCGATCACCGCGTACAGCCGCCCGGAGGCCAGTTCGGCGATGAGCGCCTCCTGGTCGACGAGCGCGCCGCGGGCGGTGTTGATCAGGGTGGCGCCGTCGGGCATCCGCGCCAGGCGGGCGGCGTCGACGAGGTGCCGGGTCTCCGGCAGCGCGGGCGCGTGCACGCTGATCACGTCGCAGCGCTCGAACAGCTCGTCCAGCTCGACGTGCGGCACGCCCAGGTCGTCCGTCAGGTACGGGTCCGCGACGAGCACGTCCAGCTCGAACGGCCGCAGCAGCTCGACCACCCGCCGCCCGATCTTGGACGCGCCGATGATCCCGACCGTGCGCCGGTAGTTGCCGAAGCCGGGGAAGCGCGCGTCGAGGTCGACCCGCGTCCGCTCCTGCCGGTAGAGGCGGGCGCTGTCGAGCACTCGCTTGTTCGCGAACAGGATCGCGGCCAGCGTGTACTCGGCGACGGGCTCGGCGTTGGCCGCCGCCGCGGACGAGACGAGCAGCCCGCGTTCCCAGCACGCCTCGGTGACGTGGTCCTTGACGGACCCGGCCGCGTGCACGATCGCGCGCAGCCGGGGCGCCGCGGCCAGCACCTGGCCGGTGACGGGCGGGCACCCCCAGCCCGTGTAGAGCACCTCGGCCTCGGCCAGCGCCCCGGCCACGGCGGGGTCGGCGAAGTCGGACACCACCAGGTCGGGGTGCACGTCGGCGACGGCGAGCAGGCGGTCGCGCACCGGGCCGGTGATGAGCCGGGGGGCGACCTGAGGGCCCATCGCGAGCAGGGTCTTCGGCCGGGCTTCGGACATCTCACTCCCCCGAACGGCAATTCCGGTCAATTTCGATCATAACGAAAGGCCCGCAGCCCTAAACCGTGCCCGCCGCGTGGCACGTTCCCGAGTTCTTCGGCCCGCCCGCACACCGAGTGGCATGAATTCCTCACAGATCGCGCAATCGCGCGTACCATCGGGCGTTAGAGGCCAAATACCGGCGATCAGCCGGTGTCGCAGGGGCTATTGCGGCCCGGGACCGGCCGCAATAGCCCCTACCCTCTGTTGCCATGGACCCCCTCATCAACCGCCGGGCGCTCAACCGGGCCACGCTGGACAGGCAACACCTGCTGCGCCGCACCGACCGCTCGGTGGCCGAGGTCGTGGAGCACCTGGGCGGGTTGCAGGCGCAGACCCCGCACACCTGGTACACCGGCCTGTGGAACCGCATCGAGGGCTTCGAGGCCGCCGACGCCGCCGCGTTGCTGCTCTCGCGCGACCTCGTCCGCATCGCGCTGCAACGCTCGACCATCCACCTCGTCTCGGCCCGCGACTGCCTGGCCATGCGGCCGCTGCTGCAGCCGGTCACCGAGCGCATGACGCGTACGACGTTCGGCAAGAGACTGGCCGGGGTCGACCTGGACGAGCTGGCGGCGACCGGCAGGGCGCTGCTGGAGGCGCGGCCGATGACGTTCGCCGAGCTGGGCCGGGCACTGGCCGAGCGCTGGCCGGGCAACGACCCGCACGCGCTGGGCCAGGGTGTGCGCTGGCTGGTGCCGCTGGTGCAGGTGCCGCCGCGCGGCGTGTGGGGCAGGAGCGGGCCGGTCGCGCACACCAGCGCGGAGTCCTGGCTGGACGGCTTCGACGCGCCGCCGATGACCCCGGCCGAGCTGGTACGGCGATACCTGGCGGCGTTCGGCCCCGCGTCGGTCATGGACGTGCAGACGTGGTCGGGGCTGACCCGGCTGGGCGAGGTGGTGGAGTCGCTCGACCTGGTCAGGTTCAGGGACGAGACCGGCAGGACCCTGTACGACCTGCCGCAGGCCGTACGCCCCGGCGAGGACGCCCCCGCCCCGCCCCGCCTCATGTACGACTTCGACAACCTCTTCCTCTCCCACGCCGACCGCTCCAGGGTCATCTCGGAGACCGGCGCGGCGGCGCTCAAGGGCTTCGCGGGCACGAACGTGGTGCCGCGCGCCATCCTGGTGGACGGCGTCACGGCCGGCGACTGGACCGTCGCCCGGGCCAAGGGGGTCTCCACCCTCACCCTCCACCAGTGGGAGCCGATCGGGTGCCTGGACGAGGTCGAGGCGGAGGCCCGGCGCCTGCTGGAGTTCCTGGCCCCGGGCGACGAACACCGTGTCTCAGTCCTTGACGGCGTCTCAGTCCTTGACGGCGTCTCAGTCCTTGACGGCGCCTCCAAGCCCTGACACCAGCCGCCGCTGCACGGCCACGAAGAAGATCAGTACGGGGATCGTCATCAGCGTCGAGGCCGCCATGATCCCGCCCCAGTCGTTCTCGTCCGGTTTGAAGAAGACGAGCAGCGCGGCGGGCAGGGTCTGGTTGTCCTTGGCCGAGATGATGAAGGTCCTGGCGAAGATGAAGTCGTTCCACGCGGTGATGAAGGAGAACACGCTGGTCGCCACCAGTCCCGGGGCGACCAGGGGGAACAGGATCCGCCACAGCACGGTCGCCCGCCCGGCCCCGTCGATCATCGCCGCCTCCTCCAGCGCCTCCGGCACGGCGGCCACGAACCCGCGCATCATCCAGATCGCGAACGGCAGCGTGAACGCCAGTTGCACCACCACCAGCGAGGCCAGCGTGTTCAGCAGCCCCAGATCCCTGACCACGAAGAACAGCGGGATCGTCAGAGCCTCCACCGGCACCATCTGCGCGATCAGGAACATGATCAGCACGGTCGTCCGGTAGCGGAACCTGAACCTGGTCACGGCCACCGCGGCGAGGAAGGCCACCGCCGCCGACAGCACGACCACCGCCAGCGCCACACCGGCGCTGTTGAGCAGGTAGCGCCCGAACCCCTCCCCGGTGAGCACCCTGACGAAGTTGTCCAGGGTCGGGTGGGCCGTCCATGGCCGGACGTCGAGCGACTGGATCTCGCCGTCCGGCTTGAGCGCCGAGAGCACCATCCAGTAGAGCGGGAACGCGGTCAGGAACGCGACCACGCAGGCCACGGTGTTGGGCACCAGGCGCCGTCGGGTGACAGGTCTCATAGCCGCTCCCCGCCTCGGTGCAGCGCCCGGATGTAGAACAGGGTGAACACCAGCAGCACGAGCGTCATGACCACGGCGATGGCCGAGCCGAGCCCGTACTCGGAGGAGCCGAAGGCGGTCTGGTAGGCGTACACGTTCAGCACGGTGTTCTGCCCGGCCACGCCGCCGCCGTTGGTCATCACGTAGATCTGCGTGAACACCTTGAAGTCCCAGATGACCGACTGGATGACCACGATCGTGATCAGCGGCCGCAGCATCGGCACGACGACCTTCCAGAACGCCTGCCAGGCCGAGGCCCCGTCGAGCGCCGCCGCCTCCAGCACCGAGCCGGGGACGGCCTGGATGCCCGCGTAGAGCGTCAGCATGACCAGCGGGAACGAGTGCCACACGATGGTCGCCCCGACCACGCCGAAGGTGACCCACCGGTCGTAGAACCAGTTGAACCCGTCGAGCCCGAGCACCTGGTTCACCAGCCCGAGATCGGCGTCGAACAGGAACATCCACACGGTCGAACCGGTCATCGCGGGCGCCGCCCACGCCCCCATCGCGGCCAGCGACAGCGCCATCCTGGGCAGGGGCCCGACCCGGGTCAGCAGCACCGCCAGTGACGCGCCGACCGCCAGCGTGGCCAGCACGAGCGCCGCCGCGAACCCGACCGTCTGGGCCAGCACCTCCCAGAACCGGCCGTCCTCCAGCAGCGCGGCGTAGTTCGCGAACCCCACGAACGTGCTCGGCTGTCCCCCGCTGACCTGGGCCTGGCGGTAGTCGAAGACCGACAGCAGGCCCAGCATGTACACGGGGTAGCCGAACATCGGCACGAGCACGGCCGCCGCCGGCAACAGGTAGAGCCACGGCCGCGCCCGCCCGCGCCGGGAGCCCTCGCGCTCCCTGCGGCCGGCCACGGCCACCGCCTCAGCCGTCACGAGCGGCCGAAGGCCGACTTGACGGCGTCGGCCGCCTCGGTGGTGGCGACGTCCACCGTGGCCTGGCCGGTGGCGATCTTCTGCAGCATCGTGGGGATGACCTTGCCGTTGTCGATCTTCACCCAGGCGGGGTCGATCGGCACGAACCTGGTGCCCTTGGCGACCGTGTCCAGGAACGGCTTGAGGAACGGGTCCTTGGCGGCCAGCTCGTCACGCGCGCCGGTCAGCGTCGGCAGGTTGCCCATGGCCTCGTACATCTTGGTCTGGTACGCCTTGCCGCCCAGCAGCTTGACGAACTCCACGGCCAGCGTCCGGTGCTTGGCGTTCTTCATGACGCCCAGGTTGTTGCCCCCGGCGAAGGCCGGCGCGATCGAGCCCGGGGCCGAGCCGGGCAGGGGGACGACCGCGTACTTGCCGGCCGCCGCCCCTGCGTCCACGGCCGAGCGGCTGAAGTTGCCCAGGATGCCCATGGCCGCCTTGCCACCGGCGAACAGTTCGACGGTCTTGCCGCCGGTGAGCGACACGCACGCCTGCGGCGGGCAGACGTCGTCCGACAGCAGGTCCGTGTACGCCTTGACGCCCTTGCGCGACTCGGGCGAGTCGAGCGCGGTGATGTCGCCGCCCGCGTCCCAGACGAAGGGCAGGGCGCCGAAGGTGTACTCGCCGCCGACGGCGATGCCGTACAGGTCGGGCTTCTTCTCGCGGATCGTGCGGGCGCTCTCGGTCAACTCGGCGATCGACGTCGGGGGCTCCAGCTTCAGCTCGTCGAAGACGTCGGTGCGGTAGTACAGGGCGCGGATGCCGATGAACCAGGGCAGGCCGTACTGCTTGCCGTCCACGGCGGCCGACTTGAGCAGGTCGGGCGTCATGTCCTGGCCTTGCAGGTCGGCCGTCAGGTCGGCGAAACCGCCGGCGGCGGCGTACTCGGCGAGGTCGGTGTTGCCGTACTCGGCGACGTCGGGGGAGCTGGCCGGGTCGTTGAAGGCGCCCTTGAACCTCTCGTGCCGGGCCGGGGTGGTCGGGATGTAGGTGATCTCGACCTGGACGTCCGCGTGCGCGGCGGTGAACTCCTTGATCGCCTCGTTGACGACCTTCTCCTTGGGTGCGCGGTTGGGCTCGTCGTAGAGCCAGACGCGCAGCGTGCCGGTCTTCTCGTCGCCGCCGCCCGAGGCAGGGGCGGTCGAGGGGGCGCAGGCGGCCAGCGCGAGCAGGGCGACGCCGGCGGCAGCATAGTTAAGAAACTTCACTATTACCTCCCGAGCGCGACACTAGGAACCACCGGGCGAGCCGTGAAGCCTTCGGGCAGGTTGTTGTGCAATGCACAACGACATGTTGCATCGCGATTTCGCGGGTATCTTTGACCCTGTGCCAGAACGCAACAGGTCCGCCTCGCTCAGACGCGCCCTGGCCGTGCTGGACCACGTACGCGAGCACTCCGGCCTGTCCCTCACCCAGCTCTCCGAGGAAGTGGGCCTGTCCAAGAGCACGGTGCTGCGGCTGACCGTGCCGCTCGTCGAGGCCAAGCTGCTCGACCGCGACCGCCGCACCGGCGTCTACCGGCTGGGGCACGGCACGCTGCGGCTCGGGCAGGCGTACCTGGCCACGCTCGACCTGCGCGCCGTCGCCGCCGAGGAGTCGCACCGGCTGATGAGCGAGGTGCGCGAGACCGTCCACCTGGTCGTCTACGACCCCCCGCACGTCGTCTACATCGACAAGGTGGAAAACGAGGCCAACGTCCGCATGGCCTCGCGCATCGGCAGCCGCGGCCCCATCCACTCCACCGCCGTGGGCAAGGCCATCCTGGCCTGGCAGCCCGAGGAGGCCCTGGCCGACCTGGCCCTGGAGCCGCGGACGAAGCACACGATCACCGACGTCGAGCGGCTGCGCGTGGAGCTGGCGCACATCAGACGCCGCGGCTACGCGGTCGACGACCGCGAGAACGAACCAGAGGTGCGCTGCGTCGCCGCGCCCATCTTCAACCACCACGACGCCGTCGCCGCGGCCATCTCCGTCTCCGGCCTCACCTCGCGCATCACCGCCGCGCGAGTACGCGAGCTGGGGCCGCTGGTGGCCGGGGCGGCGGCGCGGATCTCAAGAAAGCTGGGTAGCCCGAGCCGATGACCGAGCTGGTGACCTTCGGTGAGACCATGGCGCTGTTCGCCGCCCGCCGCACGGGGCCGATGCGCTTCGCCCGAGACTTCGACCTGGGCCTGGGCGGGGCCGAGTCCAACGTCGCGATCGGCGTGACCCGGCTCGGCCGCGAGGCGGCCTGGGTGGGCCGGGTGGGCGCCGACGAGTTCGGCGACCTGATCCGGGCCACGCTCGCGGGCGAGGGCGTCGACGTGCGCGCGATCCCCGACCCCGCCGCGCCCACCGGGCTGATGATCAAGGGCAGGCGCACGGCCGACCTCATCGACGTGCGCTACTACCGCAAGGACAGCGCGGGCTCCCGCCTGTGCGCCGCCGACCTCGACCCCGGGCTCATCCGGTCGGCCCGGGTGCTGCACGTCTCCGCGATCACGCCCGCGCTGTCGGCGTCGGCGCGCGAGGCCGTACGGCACGCGATGGCCGAGGCGCGGGCCGCCGGGGTGCCGGTCTCGCTCGACGTCAACTACCGCCGGGCCCTGTGGACGCCCGAGGAGGCCGGGGCGTGGCTGCGGCAGGTCGTCGGCGACGTCGACGTGCTGTTCGCGACCGAGGCCGAGGGTCGGCTGATCGCCGACGTCGAAGGGGCGGAAGAGCTGGCCAAGTCGCTGGCGGCGCTGGGGCCGCGGCACGTGCTGATCAAGTTCGGCGCCAAGGGGGCGATGGAGCTGTCGGACGGTGAGGTCCGGCGGGCGGAGCCGTACCGGGTGACCGAGGTCGACTCCGTCGGGGCCGGTGACGCCTTCGCGGCCGGTTGGCTGGCCGACTGGCTGGCGGGGGCCGACCCGGCCGAGCGGCTGGCCACGGCGTGCGCGGCGGGGGCGTTCGCGGTCACCTCCCAGGGCGACTGGGAGAGCCTGCCGCGCCGCGCCGACCTCGATCTCCTGCGCCGCCCCGCCGACGGCGTCAACCGCTGACCGCACTGCCGCGAACCCCGGCTGTGGCGGGGTTTGCGCAGGTCAGCTTTACCTCTGGCCCATCTGGAGAGACCCTGGAGGTGAGGAGGTGGTCGTCATGGAGTACAAACAGTGGAATGTCCAGATCTGGATCAGCGAGGACGACGCCGACGCCGTGACCACGGCCACGGCCGTCCTGTACACCCCGGACGGCAAACGCCACGAGAGCGTGGCGCACGCCCGCCGCAACCCGGACGACCGGCCCGTACCCGGCATCGGGGACGAACTGGCCGTCGGACGGGTCCTGGCGGACCTGGCGTCGAAGCTGATCGAGGACGGCGCGGAAGACGTGGCCCAACTGGCCAGTCCGGCCCGCTCACAGTAGGCCGGCACCCGCCAGGAGCTTGCCGATCCGGCCGACCTCGTCGTCGTTCAGCGGGATCTGCGGGAGCGCGGTGATCGGGCAGTCGATGACGCCGCGCAGGTGCAGCGCGGCCTTGAACGCCCCGAGACCGGCCGAGCTGCCGCCCATGCGCGCGCCGCCGACGCGGACGATCTCGAACAGCCTGGCCAGGCGCTCCTGCTCGGCCCTGGCCGCCTCCCAGTCGCCCCTGGCGGCGCAGCGGTACAGCTCGGCGTAGCCCTGCGGGTCCACGTTGCCCAGCCCGGGCACCACGCCGTCGGCGCCCATCCAGAGCGCCGAGTCCACGGTCACCTCTGACCCGGTGAGCACGCTGAACGGCGCCTGCCGCCCCATGATGACCCGTCGCAGGCCGCTTTCGTCGCCGCTGGAGTCCTTCACCCCGGCCAGCGCGCCCTCGGCGGCCAGGTCGAGCACCAGGCCCGCGTCCAGCTTGACGTGCACGGAGACCGGCAGGTCGTAGGCGTAGACCGGCAGCCCGGTCCGCGCCGCGAGGGTCCTGAAATGGGTGCGGATCTCCTCCGGATGCGTACGCGTGTAGAAGGGCGCCGTCGCCACCAGCCCCGTCGCCCCGGCCTCGATCGCGACCCGCGCGTGCTCCAGCACCCGCGGCGTGGTCATGTCGATCACCCCGGCCAGCACCGGCACCTGCCCGGCCACGTGTCCGACCACGGTGTCCAGCACCGTCCGCCGCTGCCCGTCGGTCAGGTACGCCACCTCCGATGTGGAACCAAGCACGAACAGCCCGTCCACACCGCCGTCGACCAGATGATCGACCAGCCGCACCAGAGACGCCGTGTCCACCGAGAAGTCAGGGTTCAGGGGGGTGCACACCGGGGGGATGACACCGGTCAGCGTCGCGGACTCGGCGGTGTGGGATTTCGTCATACACGCTCCTGGATCAGCTCGAGATCGGTCGCTCCCGCCGCCACCGGATGATGGCAGTGGAAGAGGTGCCCCGCCTCTGCCCGCGCGAGCGGCCATTCGGCGGCACAGATGTCATCTGCCCGCCAGCACCGCGTGCGGAACGGGCACCCGCTGGGCGGTTTGGTGGCCGAGGGCACGACGCCCACCAGCGGGATCGGGTTGATCGGCGAGATCAGCCCGGGAGTGGCCGAGAACAGCGCCCGCGTGTACGGATGCCGCGCCCCCAGCGGCACCGACTGCGCCGGGGTCTGCTCGACGATCCGCCCGAGGTACATGGTGACCACGCGGTCGCTCATCCTGCGTACGGTCTGGATGTCGTGCGAGATGAACACCACGGCCAGCCCGAGCCGGGACTTCAGGTCGAGCAGCAGGTTGAGGATCTGGGCGCGTACCGACACGTCGAGGGCGCTGGTCGGCTCGTCGGCCACGACCAGCTCGGGCTCCAGGGCGAGGGCCCTGGCCACGGCGACGCGCTGGCGCTGGCCGCCGGAGAGCTGGCTCGGCAGCGCGTCCGCCGCGCTCGCGGGCAGACCCACCAGTTCGAGCAGCTCACGTACGCGGGCCTCACGCTGGGCGGCGGTGCCGCGGTTGTGCACGTTGAGCGGGTCGCGCAGCACCTGCCGGACGGGCAGGCGCCGGTTGAGCGCCGTGGACGGGTCCTGGAAGATCATCCCGACGCTCGACCCGATCAGCTCCCGCCGCTCGCGCTCCTTCAGCGTCCACAGGTCGCGTCCGCGGAAGCTCACCGTGCCCGAGGTCGGCCGCTGCAGCCCCACCAGCACCTTGGCCAGCGTGGACTTGCCGCACCCCGACTCCCCCACGACGCCGACCGTCTCGCCCGGCGCGACCACGAGGTCGGCGGCGGTCAGCGCGTGGACCCGGTCGCGCGAGAACACGCCGCCGGAGCGGGCCTTGTGCACGACGTGCACGTCTTTCAGCTCAAGCACGCTGCTCACTCCTCACCAGCGCCTGCGCCGGATGGTGGCAGGCCACCGCGTGGGTGTCGTCCCCCTCCAGGGCGGGCCTGTCGGTACGGCACACGTCCGAGGCCATCGGGCACCGGTCGGCGAACCGGCAGCCGGGCGGGAAGTCGGCGGGCGCCGGCACCACGCCCGGGATCTGGGTGAGCCGCTCGGCACCCGCCTCCAGCGACAGCACCGAGCCCAGCAGGCCCCGGGCGTAGTGGTGGGCGGGCTGGCCGACCAGGGTCGCCGTGACGCCGGTCTCGACGATCTGGCCGCCGTACATGACGACCACGCGGTCGGTCACGTCGGCCACCAGCGCCAGGTCGTGGGAGACGAGGATCAGCGCGAACCCCAGCTCCTCCCGCAGCCGCAGCAGCAGCTCGATGACCTGGGCCTGCACGGTCACGTCGAGAGCGGTGGTGGGCTCGTCGGCGACGATCAGCTTGGGGTCGCGCGAGAGCGCCATCGCGATCAGCACGCGCTGCCGCTGCCCGCCCGACAGCTCGTGCGGGTAGGACGACAGCGTGCGGCGGGCGTCGAGGCCGACGAGTTCGAGCAGCTCGGTGGGGCTGCGCCGGCCGCCGCGCCGGGTGAGCTGCTTGAGCTGGGCCCTGATGGTCATGGCCGGGTTCAGCGAGGAGAGGGCGTCCTGGTAGATCATCGCCATCTCGTGCCCGAGCAGGCGGCGGCGGGCGCGGCGCGACTCGGCGAGCAGCTCGCGCCGGTCGAAGCGGATGTGGCCGCTGACGCGGGCGTTGCGGGGTTGCAGGCCCATGATGGTCAGCGCGGTCAGCGACTTGCCGCAGCCGGATTCGCCGACCAGGCCGAGCACCTCGCCGGGGCGTACCTCGAAGCCGATGCCGTCCACGATGTCCACGCCCTCGGCGAACCCGATCCGCAGCCGCTCGACCTTGAGGATCGGCGGGCCCTGCGGCAGCGGGCGGGCCCGCTCGGCCAGCCTGCGCGCGGCCTCGGCCAGGCCGGGCAGCTCGACGACCTCGCCGGAGCCGGGCCGGGCCTGCTCGAACTCGTCGTCCTTGCGCGCGGCGGCCTTGCGGGCGGCCGGCGCGGCCCAGGCGTCGGCGATGCTCTCGGACAGGATGTTGAGCGCGAGCACCGTGATGAGGATCAGCAGGCCGGGGAAGACCGTGGCCCACCAGCCGCCGAGCAGCACCATGTTCTTGCCGTCGGCGATGACGCTGCCCCACGACGGGTTCGGCGGGCGCACTCCGGCCCCGATGAACGACAGCGACGCCTCGAACACGATCGCGTCGGCCACCATCACCGTGCAGAACACCAGCACCGGCGCCGCGCAGTTGATCGCGACGTGCTTGACGATGATGTGCGTCGTACGGGCGCCGATGATGCGTTCGGCCGCGACGTAGTCCTCGCCGTACTGGGCCAGGACGTTGGCCCGCACCACCCGGGCCACGGACGGCATGTAGAGGAAGGCTATGGCCATGACCAGCACGGAGATGCTCCCGCCGAACACCGCCACGAGCACCGCGGCCAGCGCGATGCCGGGGAAGGCCATGACGACGTCGAGCAGGCGCATGATGGTCTCGTCCACGGCCCGGCGCGAGGTGGCCGCGGCCGCGCCGACGACCGCGCCGGCCACGAGGGCGAGCCCGGTGGCACCGAGGCCGATGATGAGCGACCAGCGGGCGCCGTACAGGAGCCTGGACAGGATGTCGCGGTTGGCGCTGTCGAGCCCCATCCAGTGCTCGGCCGACGGGCCGCCGCCCGTGGCCTGCTGGAAGTACGGCGAGTGCGGCGCGATCCACGGCGCCAGCACCGCGGCCAGCACGACCAGCGCGACGACGCCCACCGCCACCCACGACAGCGGCGTCAACCGGCGGAACCCGAAGCCGGGCCGCGACAGGCGCTCCGCCAGCCCGCCCCGCCACTGGAACTGTCTCATGTGGCGCTCCTGAGGCGGGGGTTGAGCAGCAGGTAGAGGATGTCGACGGCCAGGTTGACGACCATGAAGCCGACCGCGATGGTCAGCACCACGCCCTGGACGACGGCCGGGTCGCCGTCGCGGACCGCGTTGATCATGAGCTGGCCCATGCCGGGCAGCCCGTAGATCGTCTCGATGACCACGGTGCCGCCGATCAGGTAGCCGATGCGCAGGCCCAGCACGGTCAGCGGGGTGATGAGGGCGTTGCGCAGCACGTTACGGCCGACGACCACGATCATCGGCAGGCCGCTGCCGATCGCGGTGCGTACGTAGTCCCTGTCCAGCTCCTCCACCATCGACGTGCGGATGATGCGGGTGAGCTGGGCGGCGATCGGCAGCGACAACGACAGGGCGGGCAGCGTCATCGACTGCAGCCACCCCACGGTCGAGTCGGCCGGGTTGATGTAGCCGCTGGTCGGGAACAGTCCCTCGCCGACGGCCAGGTACTGGATCATCAGCAGCGCCAGCCAGAACGGCGGCGCGGCCACCCCCACCAGCGACACCACCCGGATCACCTGGTCGGGCCAGCGGTCACGGAAGAGCGCCGCGGTGACCCCGAACGCCACCGACAGCACCACCGCCACGGCCAGGCCGAGGAACGTGAGCTGCAACGTCAGCGGCAGCGCGGTCGTGACCGACTCGATGACCGGCTTCTTCGTCAGCACGCTGGTGCCCATGTCGCCCTGTGCCAGCTCGGCGACGAAGCGCACGTACCGGACGGGGAGCGGGTCCAGCAGGCCGTTCTCGACCTGGAACTGGTGGATCTGCTCGGGGGTCGGGTTCGCGCCCTGGAAGTAGGCGTACTCCGGCTTGCTGTTGGAGAAGCGCATGACGATGAACACGAACGCGATCACGCCGAGCACCAGCGGGATCAGGATGAGGAGCCGCCGCAGCAGCATCCGGGCGACGAGCGTCATGTCCTCTTGGCCTGCAGCAGGTTGATGCCCGGGTAGGGCTGGGCGCGGATGCCGGAGAGCTTCTTCGGGTCCCAGGCCGTCATCAGCTCATTGTGCACGACCGGGTAGAGGATGGCCTGCTCGGCGACGAAGTCGAGGTAGGCGTGGATCAGCGTGGTGCGCTTGGCCTTGTCGGTCTCCTTGCCGGCCTCGTCCATCATGGCGAAGAGCTTGTCGGCGTCCTTGGTGCCGTCCCAGTGGCTGTACTTCATCCACAGGCCGCCGGGCACGTAGTTGTAGTGCAGGATCAGGTCGGCGTCCATGCCGAACTGGTTGGGGTTCGAGGCGGCGGCGACCACCTGGTAGTCCTGGAACTGGTCCATCTTGGTGAACAGCGCGGCGGTGTCCTGCGGCTCCAGCGTGGTCTTGACGCCGATGGCCTCCCAGGAGGCGGCGATGGTCGGCAGGCAGTCGACGATCCAGCTCACGTTCACGGCCATGAGGTTGATCGTCAGGTCGCTGACGCCGGCCTCCTTCAGCAGCGCCTTGGCCTTCTCCGGGTCGTAGTCGTAGACGACCGAGGCGCGCTTGTGGTCGGGGTGGCCCTCGTTGAGGAAGGAGCTGGAGGCCGTGCCGTGGCCCTTGAGCGCCACGTCGATCATCTTCTGCTTGTCGATTGCGTAGTGCAGGGCCTGGCGCACCCGTATGTCGTCGAACGGCTTGGCGCCCGTGTTGAACATCAGGAACATGTGGTTCATGCCCTTGCCGCCCTCGACCGTCAGGCCCTGCTGCTTGAGCTGGTCGACGTTCGCGTACGGGATGTTGTCGGAGATCTGCGCCTCGGCGGAGCCGCCGGAGATCTTGGCCACGCGGGCGGCGGCGTCCACGATCGTCAGCCAGTTCATCTTCTTGACCGTGGCAGGACGCGGCCCGTTGTAGCCGTCGAACGCCTCGAACGCGGTGTTGGACTTGGGGTTGTGCGCCGTCAGCTTGTACGGCCCCGAGCCCACCGCCTTGCCGCTCTTGGCCTGGTCCCACGCGCCCGGCTGGCTGAACACGTGCTTGGGCATGATCTTCGCGATCGTCAGCCGGGGCGCAGCGTCGGGGAAGGCGAACTTGAACACCAGCTCCACGCTCTTGTCGTCGACCTTCCGCACCTCCTGCAGCCAGGACTTGAAGAAGTTGCCGATCAGCACGTTCGCCTCGGGGTCGAGGATGCGCTCAAAGGTGAACAGCACGTCGTCGACGGTGACCGGCTGTCCGTCGTGCCACTTGGCGCCGTCTCTGAGGGTGAACTTCCACGTGGTCGCGTTCAGGTCGGCGGGCAGCGCGGTGGCCAGCGCCGGGTACGGCTCGCGCGTGATCGGGTCGGTGTCGAGCAGGCCCTCGTAGACGTGGCCGATCCCGGCCACCGCGAACGCCGAGGCGGTCTGCGTGGGGTCCCAGCTCTGGTCGTTGCCGTACCCGATGACGGCGGTGACGAGGTCCTTGTTGGATCCCGCGCCGACCGACCCGGTCGAGGCGGGGCCACCGGAACACGCGGAGATCGTGGCCGCGATGAACGCCGCCGCTCCCGTCGCCCCGCTGTAACGCAGGAAGTCGCGGCGACTGAACTCAGAGCTCACGGATGCCTCCTGGAGGTAAGACATAGAACGTGGGACATCCCATGTCCTATCTTGTGCGTAAGGTGGACGCTAAACGCAGCCCCTGCTTGAGGTCAACGGAAGATTTCCGGATTGTTACCTAGGACGAAAGGATTCTTCATGGCCACCGCCCCGCGTCCGGCGCGTCCCAGTCGCGCCATCGAGGCCCAGGAGGGCGTCAAAGACCTCATCCTCAGACGCGGGCTGATGGCGGGCGACCCCCTTCCCACCGAATCCGAGCTGATGGAGGAGCTTCAGGTCAGCCGCAACTCCATCCGGGAGGCGCTGAAGGCCCTTCAGGCGGTCGGCATCGTCGACATCCGCCACGGCTTCGGCATGTTCGTGGGCAGCATGTCCCTGGCGGGCCTGGTGAACGAGCTGACCTTCCACAGCCGCATCACGCTCCAGAACGGCGCGAACCACCTCGCCCACCTGGTCGAGATCCGCGAGATCCTGGAGAGCGGCCTCATGGAACGCCTCATCGAGCTGGGCCCCCAGGCCGACCTGACCGCGGTCGCCGACGTCATGGCCAGGATGGAGGCCGAGGCGGAGGCCGGCCTGGTCTCCCCCGAGACCGACCGCCTCTTCCACGACCTGCTCTACCGCCCGCTCGGCAACCCCGTGGTGAGCCGGCTCCTGGGCGCGTTCTGGGAGGTGTACTACCAGCTCCGCGACGCGCTGGGGGCGCCGGACGAACCGCCCGCCGACGTCGCCAAACGGCACCGCGACATCCACTCGGCCGTGGTCAAGGGCGACCGGGCCGCCGCCGTGGCCGCCGTGCACGCGCACTTCGAGGGCGTACGCAACCGGGCGGCCAGGATCGGGCGGCACGAACCCACCGACCCGCCGGCACACCCGGCCGGCGAGCCCGGCTGAGCGGGCCAGGCTGAGCGGGCCAGGCTGAGCGGGCCAGGCTGAGCGGGCCAGGCTGAGCGGGCCAGGCTGAGCGGGCCAGGCTGAGCGGGCCAGGCTGAGCGGGCCGGCTTGGCGTGCCCGGCTGGGATGAGCCCGGCTAGGCGGGCCAGCGCTCCACCCGCCGCCACCGCGCCCGCCACTCCCCGAACCACCGCGCGAACCACGGGTGCGTCCCGGCCAGCGGCATGATGTACGCGACCGTCTCCAGGTAGTAGCGCCGCTGGAACCGCCACGGCATCCGCTGCAGCTCCTGGACGTTGCTCACCCGGTCGGCGAGCTTCACCAGCACGGCCCGCGGCGGCGCCTTCACCAGCGAGGCCAGGTGGTCGGCCTTCGCGCCGCCGGCGGGCTTGGTGACCCACCGCACGAGCGCCGCCACCTCGGGACCGAACCGCCGCGCGAGGTCCCCCTCGGTGCACGAGGTGTCCTCCAGGACGTCGTGCAGCACGATCGCGACCAGCACGTCACGGTCGCTCAGCTTCGCCCCGGAAACGGCCACCTCCAGAGCCTCCAGCAGATGCTCCTGGTACGGCCGCCCGGTGGGCCGCTGCTGCACCCCGTGCTTGCGCCGGGCGAAGGCGACCGCGTCGCGCAGAGCGTCCACGGTGGTGGCCGGCAGCGCCGCGCCGAGCGGACCCTGCGCGTGCGCCCAGGACGGCCAGCTCGTGAAGATCTCCATCCCGCTCCTTCGTCTGTGATCGTGCCGCAAGCGTGTCCTAGGCTGAGAATATGGCCGAGATCGCCGTCCCAGACGGGTCGTGGACGTTCAATGGGGAAATGCTGCGGATCATCCCCGGCAGCGGGAAAGACGTCCACGAGTTGCGCCGGACTCTCGGCGAGGTGACCGTGCCACTGGAGGCGGTGGCCGGGGTGACGTTCGAGCCCGCGCGCAAGGGTGGCCACCTGCGGCTGCGGCTGCGTAAGGGCGCCGACGCGCTGTCCGACGTGGTCGCCGGGTCGCTGGAGCCGCCGGCCGACCCGTACCGGCTGGCCGTGCCGAAGGCGCGGGCGGGTGCCGCCGAATACTTCGCCGACGAGGTCCGCGACACCCTGCTCGTCTACCAGACGCCGAACGGCCCCTGCGACGACTACCTCCTGCCCGTCCCCGACGTGCCGATCTCGGCCACGGCCGGCGACGGCACGGCGATCTTTGACGGCGAGCGCGTGCGGCTGGAGTGGACCGGGTTCGCCGGCACGGCCAAGGAGGAGGCGGGGCCGCAGGAATACCCGCTGTCCGACGTGTCAGGCGTGGAGTGGAAGCCGCAGTCCGGCATGGGCTACGGCACGCTGCGCCTCCGGATCAAGGGCGAGGTCCCCACCAAGTCGCCGCAGAAGGACCTGCGCTGCGTGTGCTGGGGCATCCAGCGCTTCGGCGGCACGACCGCCCTGGTCGCCGCGGCCGTCCTGGCCCGGTTGCCGCGCGAGCTGCCCGAGTCGCCCGCGGCTCTCCCGCCGTCCGCGGTCTCCGACGACGTGCACGACGCGGTCCTGCGCCGCCTGGCGGAGCTGGGGCAGTTGCACAGGTCGGGGGTGCTGACCGACGAGGAGTTCGCGACGGCCAAGCAGGCCATGATCCGCCGCCTCCAGGAGTCGTGACCCGTCCGCTCCGAGCGGGGCGCCGTTTAATCGATGGGAATGTCGCCACTCCTTGCGTACGATCGACTGCGGAAAGTGATGGTCGATCCTTTCGCAAGGAGGGGTAATGTTCACCGGAATGCGCATCGCGGCGGCGACCGCCGGAGCCTTCGCGCTCCTGTCCGCGGGGCTGCCGTCGTCCGCCTCGGCGCGGGCCACGGTCCTGCGCTGCGTCACGTTCGTCCACGCCCAAGACCGTGACCTGGGCATCGCCGCCTGCCACAACCCGACCGGCCGCACCTGGATCTTCCGCGCCGTGGTGGTCTGCGGCCGGGCCCCCGACGTGGTGGGCGAGTGGGTGACGCTGCCGCCGGGCGGGTCGGGCGAGTCGCAGGGCTACTGCGGCGGCATCTTCACCAGCGGCGTCGGCGCGGTCGGAGTGGACGAGCGCCCGGCCTGACCACGGTAGCTCCGATCTGGGGGCACAGACCCCGGCCCCCAGATCGAAAAGCACCCAGATCGGGGGACGCCCAGATCGGGGGACGCCCAGATCGGGGGACGCCCAGATCGGAAAGCGCTCAGGTCGGGAGACTCGGTGGGAGTTCGCCCGAGCCGCGCACCATCAGCCGCACCGGGAGCTCGATGTGCTCCGGCGGCCCCCCGTCCCCCCGCAACCGGCGAAACAGCAGCTCGGCCGCCACCCGCCCCATCCACGCCGGATCCTGCGCCACCACGCTCACCCCCGGGTCCAGCAGGTCGGCCAGCTCGAAGTCGTCGAACCCGACCAGCGCCACCCGCCGCCCCGCCAGCGCCCGCAGGGTGGTCACGGTGTAACGCCCGTTGCCGGTGAACAGCGCCGTCGGCGGGTCGTCGAGGGCGAACATGCGGCCCAGGTCCCCGCGGACCGCCTCCTCCGACGGCGGCCGCATCGACACGAGCCGCTCGTCGAAGAGCCCGCCCAGCTCCTCCTGGTAGCCGCGCAGCCGCTCGGAGGCGGTGAAGATCGCCGCGTCGTCGCCGAGGAAGGCGATCCTGCGGTGCCCGTAGCCGAGGAGGTGCCGGACGGCGTGCCGGGCCCCGCCCGCGTTGTCGGCGAGCACGGTGTCCACGTCGAGCCCCGCCCCCGGCGGCCGGTCCGCGAACACCACGGGCGTGCCCGCCTCCAGCTCCGGCCTCAGGTACGTGTGGTCGTCGCCCGCGGGCACCACGATCAGCCCGTCCACCCGCCGCGCGCAGAACGTCTCGACCAGCTCGCGCTCCCGCCCAGGCTCCTCCCCGGACGAGCCGCTCAGCAGCAGGCAGCCGTGGTCGATCACCACGGCCTCCACGGCCCGGCTCAGACCCGAGTAGAACGGGTCCGCCACGTCCTCGATGACCAGCCCGATCGTGGCGGTCGTGCCCCTGCGCAGCACCCGCGCGCTCTCGTTGCGGCTGTAGCCCAACTGGTCGATGGCCGCGCGTACGCGCTCGGCGGTGGCCGGGTGCACGCCTGGCTCACCGTTCACGACGCGGGAGACGGTCTTGAGCGCCACGCCCGCCGCCGAGGCGACGTCCTTCATCGTCGGTCTCACGCCAGGATCATTTCCTACTTCCGACGAGGTAGACAACGTTGTCAAGAGGTTGTGCGAGAGTGGTCATCCATGTCGTTCAGATCCGCCTTGCTCGTGGCAGGGTTCGCCCTGGCCGCGCTCAACCTGCGTCCGGCCATCGCGGGCGTCTCCCCCCTCCTCGGCGAGATCATGACAGACGTGGGCCTCTCGCCCGCGGGCGGCGGCGCGATCACCACGGTCATGGTGGTCTGCCTGGGCGTCTTCGGGCCGCTCACCCCCCTGCTCGCGCGGCGGATCGGGCTCGACCGCACGCTGCTGGCGGGGCTGCTGGTCATCGCGGCGGGCGTCACGCTGCGCGGCACGGACGGCGCCCCCGTGCTCTACCTCGGCTCCGCCCTGGCCGCCACCGCCATCGCCGTCATGAACGTCTCCATGCCGGCCATCGTCAAGCAGCACTTCCCCACCCGGGTCAACCTCATGACCGGCGTCTACGTCTCCTGCGTGGTGGCCGGGGCGGCGCTCTCGTCCGCGCTGGTGGTCCCGGTCGAGCACGCCACCGGGTTCACCTGGCGTGGCGTGTCCGCGCTGCTGGCCGTCCCCGCGCTGCTGGCGGCGCTGCTCTGGCTGCCGCAGGCCCTGCGCGGGCGGGGCGACGGCCAGAACGCGCCCAGGCCGTTCCGCACCGTGGTCCGCAGCCGCGTCACCTGGTACGTCACCGCGCTCATGGGCCTGCAGTCGCTCACCTTCTACGTCATGCTGGCCTGGCTGCCCACGATCTACCAGGAGGCCGGGCTGCCCGCCGACCAGGCGGGCTACCTGCTCAGCCTGACGAACCTGGTCCAGGTCGGCACCTCGCTGGCGGTGCCCGTCCTGGCCGGCCGCCGCGCCACCCAGGTTTCGTACGTGGTCGGGGCCGGCGTGCTGACCGCGCTCGGGTACCTGGGCGTGCTGCTGGCCCCGATGACCGTGCCCTGGTTGTGGATGATCGTGCTCGGCGTCGGGCAAGGGGCCTCGTTCGCGCTGGCGCTGCTGATCATCGCCCTGCGCCCGGCCGACCCCGCCGCCGTGACCGCGCTGTCGGCCGTCGCCCAGTCCGTCGGTTACGTGGTCGCGGCGCTCGGGCCGCTGCTGTTCGGGTTCCTCAGGCAGGTGTCGGGCGGCTGGACGACGCCGCTGGTGACCGGCCTGGGCGTGCTCGCCCTGCAGATCCTGGCTGGGTGGTTCGCGGGACGCCCTGCTACCTTAGGCAAGGCTAACCTTTAGATCTTGCGGGGGTTCCAGCGATGCTCACCGAGACGCTCCAGCGGGTCGCCGACGGGCGTGGCGGGGTGCTCGGGGTGGAGCCCGGCCTCGTCATCGAGCCCGACGCGAGCTGGACCCCGGTCACCGAGCTGGTACGCGAGCCGTACGCGCTGCTGGGCAGGCTCATCGACGAGACCGCCGCGCGCTGGAACGCCCCCCGCCACGTCGGAGCTGCGCTGTTCTGGAAGACGTACGGATACTGGCACACCCTGCCGGTGGCGCTCGGCTGGGCGCTGGACGGGCGGGTGCCGATCATGCGCCTGGCCGACACGTACGTCAAGGAGTCGCCCGCCGGAGTGACGCTCGCCGCCACCCGCGTGAGCTGGGGCTCCGGCACGGGCGCGGTCGCCGAGGCGATCGAGGAGGGGCAGCGCCCGCTGGTCGAGGCCATCAACGCGCTGACCAAAGTGGGCGAGCGCACGCTGTGGGGCTCCACGGCGGAGGCGATCGCCCACCCGCTGACCTCGATCGTGCCCGGCGACTACCTGCGGCTGCTGCGCGAGCTGGGCCGGCCGCTCGACGGTCTGGTCGAACCGGCCGGCGACGCCTACTTCCGCAGGACCTGCTGCCTGTGGATCACGCTGCCCGACGTCGAGCCCTGCGGAAGCTGCTGTGTGCTCAGGCCACCGCGATCGGCTCGTCCATAGGCCGCAACTCGTCGGCGTAGCTCACCGACACGCGGCGCATCACGCCGGTCCCGTCGATCGAGTATTGTCCCAGCCGCCACAGCGGCGGCGAGTAGGCGTGGATCGAGACGCTCCTGTCCACCGCGCCGGTGAGCCGGTGGATGTGGTCGGGCCCGAACGAGAACGACTGCCCCTCCGGCACCACCGTCTCCAGGTGCTCGCCCCCGATGCGCGGGTTGCACTCGCGCAGCGCCCCCTCCACCACGTGCACGGCGCCCGAGGAGATGTCGTGGTCGTGCCAGCCCGTGTCGTCCTCGGGCCGCCAGCACAACAGCCAGACGTCCACGTAGGCGTCGCGGTAGAGCGAGGCGTAGTGGCGGCCTCCGTCGGCCGGGAAGTCGACCTGGTCGCCCCACTCCTCCGGGTGTGCGGCCAGTTCGTTCACCAGGTCGCGCAGCTCGCGACGGTCGAGAGTGCGCTCAGGGAGCCGGGCACAGGTGCCCCCGTCCTGGATCTGGTTCGTGCTCACGTACGAGTCTCCTTTCTGCCGAGTAGACGACGGGGGTTGACGACCCTGATGGCGTGGCCGGCGGCCGCGCCCATGCCCGGATCGGGTGCCGTGGCATAGGGCGCGTCGGAGCCGTTGACCACGACGTCGATGCCGAGCTCGCGGACGATCGCGTCGATCGCGCGCGGGCCGTAGGAGGAGGTCTCCACGAAGAAGTTCCGGTCGACCTGGCCGCGTCCGCCGCCACCTCGGGTGATCAGGCGCTCGGAGTGCAGCGGCGCCAGCCCCGCGAGCAGCGCGAAGCAGACCCGCAGACGCGGGTGCCGCGGCCGGACGAAGGCGTGGAAGTAGTGCCAGGCGGCGTGCATCTGCTGCACGTACGGCACCAGCGCCGGCCACCACGCCGGCACGCCCGGCATGGGGGCGGCGGCCCCCGGGTGCACGAACAGCGGCAGGTCCCTGGCGGTCAGCACCTCCAGCAGCCGGTCCTCGGGGACGGCGGTGGCCGGGATCTGCAGGCCCGCGAACCCGCGGTCGAGGTCTTTCGCCAGCCGGTCGGGGTCGGGCTCGCTGTGGCAGGTGGACGCCCACGCCCCGAAGGGCTCGCCCAGTGACAGGGCTCCGTCGTGGTAGGCGTCCAGCAGCGGCCAGCACTCCTCCGGCGGCAGGAACTCGATGCCCAGCGGGCTCGACAACGACACCAGCGCCAGCTCCAGGCCGCTGGTGTCGCGCCGCTCGTGGTCGGCAGGATCGACCTCGTACGGCGGCTCTCCGTCGAGGACCAGCGTCCAGCCGTCGAGATGGGGCGGGGACGTACGGGCGCGCAGGGCATCGACGAACGCGCTCGTCCACAGGTGCTGGTGCACGTCGATGCTCATGGGCCCGGGCCTCCTCCCGTTATTTCCTACTCACAATACATGTAAACGCCCCTGCGCTGTGACGCTTACCTTGTGAACCGTTTCAGTGATACGGTTCAGTGAACCGCTTCACATCCCCTTTGTCAACGGGCGGCCCCGCGCCGGGGGCCCAAGGGAAAGCCGACAAGCACCGGGGGGAAACCGGCTTCTGTCGGCCGCAAGCAATAGGCTGGCGTAATGCCTCGCAAGAGAGCGACGATCCGTGAGGTCGCCCAGGCCACGGGCCTGTCACCGGCGGCCGTCTCCTATGCGCTGCGCGGCCTGCAGGTGTCCGAGGAGACCATGGAGCGCGTGCGCGCCGCCGCCGCCGAGCTCGGTTATGAGGCCGATCCCATCGCCAGGGCCCTGGCCAGCGGGCGCACCGGCATGATCGGCCTGCTGTGCGGCTCGCTGGAGGACCTCTGGCAGCAGTCACTCGCGGTGGGCATCAGCAGGGGCCTGCGGGAGAAAGATCGCTATGCCCTGATCCTCGACGCGTTCGGCGACCCTGCCAGGGAGCGCGCGCTGGCCCAGCAACTGCGCGACCAGCGCGTCGACGGGCTGATCGTGCAGCCCATCGACCCGGCGGCCGGATTCTGGGCCGAGTTGTGCGAGTCGGTGCCGCTCGTCGCGATCGGCGACTCGGTCGCGGGCACGGCCAGCGAGGTCGTCTTCGACAACCGCACCGGGGTCACGCTGGCCCTTGAGCACCTGCGGGCGCTGGGGCACCGCCGCATCGCCGTCCTGACGCCCACCCGGGCCAGCACCCCCGACCGGCCCGCCGACAGGCACGTCACGGCCGAGGCCGACCGGCTGGGCCTCGACGTCGAGCTGACCACCGCGCCCCACGGCCTGGCCGGGGCCACCTCGGCCGCCCACGACCTGCTGACCGGCGACAAGCCCAGCGCGGTGTTCTGCTTCGCAGACTCGATCGCCTACGGCGTCTACGCGGCGGCGCAGGAGCTGGGCCTGTCGATCCCGGGCGACGTGTCGGTCATGGGCTACGACGACCACCCGATGTCGGGGCTGCTCACGCCGGGCCTCACCACGGTCGACTGGGACATCGACGGCATCGTGCGGGCGGCGGTTCGGCTCATGTCGGCCGCGGCCGACGGGGGCACCAGGCGCCGGGTCATGCAGAAGCCCACCCTCATGGAACGCGGCTCGGTCGCCCGCCTCTCCTGAGGCCGTCGCTCACGTCCGCCGCGGCACGCGGCTCGGCCCCCCAGGCGCTCCTGACGCCGCCGCTCACGTCCGCGTGGCGGCTCCCGACACGGCGCGGCGCGACTCCTCCAGATCCCCCGTGAGCGGCCGGTCGGGGCCTGACCCGTGCAGCGCGCGGACGGCCGCGGTGCGCTCGCAGGCCAGCACGATCTCCAGCGGCTCCAGGCAGCGCAGTGTGTGCCGGGCGGCCTGGGTGGCGAACGCGGCGTGGTCCTCCGCGCCCCGGGAGATCACCGCTGTGCCCGTCGTCACCGGGTTCGCGAGATGGCGCAGGTCGGCCAGGGCGTCCTGGGCCACGTACTCGAGGATGAGCACGCCCGACGCGCCTGGACGGTCGCCCAGGAAGGGCAGGTGGCCGGTGTAGGCGGGGTCCATGAGCGTGGCCAGGCGGGCCGTGCTGAGCTGCGCCGTCTGGACGAGCGCCGCCCGCAGCGCGTCGAGGGCCAGCGCCACGGCGGCCGCGTGGAAGTTGCCGTTGTGCCAGGCCAGGCCGCCGGCGATGAGGGGGTTCTCGGTGGCCGCGTTGAGGTCGGTCTCGATCGTGGTGACGGCCCGGCCGAGCGCGTCCACGGCGGCTCCGTGCACCTGGGGGAAGGCCCGGAAGCCGTACGGGTCCTGGACGCGGGTGGCCGGCTCGTGGGCCAGCCGCCCGCGCAGGCTCTCGGCCACGACCGCCTGGCCCGGGTGGGGCCGCGCCTCCTGCACGACGGCGGCCACCGGCTCGGCGGAGGCGTCCACGGCGGCGAACGACAGGGCGGCCACCTCGACGGCGGCGTCGAGGAGGTGACGCAGCCGGTGGCAGGCGATGGCGGCGTCGGCGAGGGTCGCGGCCCCCGAGCTGATGAACGGCAGCGCGTCCGCCGAGACGAGCGCGTGGCGGGGCGGGCCCTCGCCCGGGGACCCGTCGTGGTGCCAGGGCAGCTCGCCCAGCAGGCACAGGGCGGTGATGGCCAGGGCGGTCAGGTCGCCGGTGCCGATGGCCCCGTACGTCCGCAGGGGCGGGGTGTAGCCGTGGTTGATCGCGTAGGCCAGGACCGAGCAGACGGCCGGATCGACGCCGGAGCCGCCCGCGAGGAACTGGTTGAGCCGGACCACGAGCATCGCCCTGGCGCGGGCGGGCTCGACCGGCGGGCCCGCGCCGCACGCGTGGCTGCGCAGCAGGTCGAGGCCGCCGCCCTCCAGCAGGACGTCCCGGTTGGCGCCCACGCCGGTGCTCTTGCCGTACACGGGGCCGGTGAGCCCCTGCGCGGTGGCCCACGCGGCCCGAGCCCGATCGAGCGAGGCGATCGTGACCCGGGCCCCGCCGTACCCGGCTTCGTGGACCTGCCCGCAGGTCAGCCGGGCGCCGTCGAGCTCCATGGAAGGTCAGTCGTTGTCGGGGATGAACAGGCCGAGCAGCCAGCTCACGAGGCTGATGATGATGGCGCCCCAGAACGCGGCCGGGTAGAAGTTGTCGACGTGGAAGGGGATGCCGAACTGGTCGGATATCCAACTCGTCAGCAGCAGCATGGCCGCGTTGATGACCAGGAGGAACAGGCCCAGCGTCAACACGATGATCGCGCACCCGAGAGCCTTCACGATGGGCTTGACGATGGCGTTGACGACGCCGAAGATCAGGGCCACGAGCAGCAGGACGCCCCAGTACCTGGCCGTGTTGGTGGGCGCGTTGACGTCGATGCCGGGGATGAACTGGATGGCCACCCACAGGGCCACTGCCGCTGCGAGCGTTCTGATGATGAATCTCACGCTGATGGATCCTCCCACTTGAGATCGACTCTCGATAGAGGGCGCAGTCATGACGATTCCCGCCGGTTACCGTCGGTAGTCGCCGGTTATGGTGGTCCAACGGGGGAAGAGGCGTGCAGGGGAGGGAGCGAGATGGACGCGAACGGGCTCGAATCGCTGCCGGCCGCGGAGTTGCACGACCGGGCGGTGCGTTACGCCGTACGCCACGGGGACCTGGGGTTCCTGTGGGAGCTGTTGAAGGTGATCCCGGCCGCCGAGGCGGCCAGCGGTCACCCGAACGAAACCACCAACGACCTCAGCAAGGTCTCCGCGCTGCTCAGCGATGCCATCGCGGCCGGCGAAGGCAAGCTGGGCGAGGCGCTACGCCCAATCTACCTCGAATATCTGCGCAAACATCCCGACGCCTAGCGGGCGCCACGGCCGTGCCCGACCGACACGTGCCCGACCGACAGGGGGTTCCCGGCTGAGAGCCGCCGACGCCCGGCGTGGGGCGCCGGGCGGGCGACGACAGGTGGGTCAGCCAGCGAGACGAGCCGCGGCGCCGCTGTGGTGGGCGAAGCCCGGCGTGCTGAACTCCTGCCCGTCGGGCAGGACGAACAGGGTCTCGTAGAGCCCTTCGCGGGACAGGTCGGTGGCGAAGCGGCGGGCCAGCAGCGGGCCCATGGCGTACGCGGCGGTGGCGTACGCGTCGGCCAGGCCGAGATCGGGCCCGATCACCGTGACGAAGCCCATTCCGTGCCGTACCTCCCCGGTACGCGGATTGATCACCGGGGCCCCGCCCGAGGTGGCGATGCCCAGGTCGTGGGCGAAGACGACCTTGCGGACCACGTCGGTACGCGGGTCGCGGACGCCGATGCGCCACCGCTTCCCGGGCGCGGCCGAGCCGCGCACCCTGATGTCGTCTCCCGCGGTGATGCGGTGGTCGACGGCCCCGGCGTTGCACAGGGCACGCGAGAGCCGTTCGAGAGCCCAGCCCTTGATGTAGCCGGACGGGTCGATCCGGCCGTTGATGCGGGCCTCGAACCAGCCGTCGGTGACCTCGCTCAGTTCGTCGCAGCGGTGGAGGACCTCGATGAGCTCGGGGATCTGCCGGATCGTCTGGCCGCGGTTGAGCCGGCCGATCTGGCTGTCCTCCTTCGTCGGGCTGAAGGTGTCATCGACCCATCTCAGCCAGGCGAACGCGTCATCCAGCAGGGGGGTCAGCTCGCGTGCCGGAAGGGCTGTGCGGATGTCCACACTGACGGGCATGCCCATGACCATCTCGACACGGGTGCTTCCGGGGAAAGTCGTCACCTTGCCTCCTAGTCCGCGGCCCAGGCTGCCAGACAGGGCGTACGGTGGGCCTAAACTTTCTCCCCTGATTTGAAATGAATCTGTGACCTCGGGATGGCAAGGCGTGACAACGCGCCCGCGACGTACCGCTTGAACGGCCGCGGCCCGGCCACCACGACCTCGCGCTCGGCGATGTCGGGGATCTCCCGGCTCAGCCCGGAGGCGCTCACCCGCTCCTTGACCCGCGGGTCGTGCTCGTCGCCCACGACGAGGATGAGACGGTAGCGCGCCTCGAGGTCGCGCAGCTCGTCGGTGGCGCGCTCGGCCCGGTAGACGGCCACGGTGTCACGCTCGCCCGCCAGCCGCTCACGCAGCGAGCCGGGGTCGAGCCCGGTCGCGATCAGCAGCGCCGGCCTGGTCGCGCCGGGGAGCCGGTGATTCAGGACGGCCATCACCGCCGCCATCGTGTAGAGCAGGATCGAACCCACCCAGCTGAGGCTCGTGACGTGGGCCGTGGCGCTGAACTGGTGCGCCAGCAGCAGCGCCCCCGCCAGCCAGCCGCCGAGCCGCAGACGTTGCCCGGCCTCCCGGGTGCGCAGGCGGTCGGCGGCCCTGACGACGACGAGCCCGAGCGCCACGAGGAGCGCGGCGGCGGCATAGGTGGTGGGCCGCCACGGGGAGCCGAAGCCCGGCTGGATGGCGCCGAACTCGGCGACCGCGACCCCGCTCCAGAAGAGGGCCGGCCCCTGGTCGGCGTACGCCTCGCTAGCCATGGCCCCACTTTCCTGAACGAACATTAAAGCTTTCTGAGTAGGGTCTGAAACATGGCTAACGTGCGTGTCGAGCGGACTGATGAGGGCGGATTCCGGGCCACCAACGCCCGTGGCGCCGAGGTTCTGATCGGGAGCGGCGACCAGGAGGGGGTGTTCACTCCCGTCGAGTTGCTGCTGGCGGCCGTGGGCGGCTGCAACATCGTGACCGTCGAGCCGCTCACCGCCAAGCGGGGGCACCGGCTGGTGCGGCTGGCGATGACCGTTCAGGCGGAGAAGGTCGAGCAGAACAGGCTCGGGCCCGTGACGGTGACGTACGAGGTGGAGGTGCCGTCCGAGGAGGCCGAGGAGGTGTTCAGGGCGGTCGCCGGGCGCGTGCACGACAAGTACTGCACGGTGGGTACGTCTCTCCAAGAAGGTACAGAGGTTCGGTTGAAGCTTCCGTAGGTGGATTAAACAGATATTCGACCCCGTTATGACGCGACCGTTGCATTCGTCTCGGTAGCGTTGTACCAGGTCAGGAGCACTGGCGACTGGCCGACAGACCTTCACCGATGCGGACGCGGAGGGGGACCGCGGTTCGCAAAGTGCGGGACCGCCGGCGCTTTTTGGGGGAAAAGCGCCGGCCTGGACCGCAACCGATCGGGCCGGGCAGCTTTGGGGGAACTGCCCGGCCCGATCCATGTCCGGACACCGGTTGCCGCCTGCGGGCGGATCACGCGTATCCTCCGGTGACGTGAAGAAGGTTCTGATCGACTGCGATCCCGGCATCGACGACGCCCTCGCGCTCGCCCTGGCCGCCGGCTCCCCCGACGCACTCGACGTGGTGGGCGTCACCACGGTGGGCGGCAACGTCGACCTCCCGCTGACCACGGCCAACGCGCTCGCTCTGCGGGAGTTCCTGCGGATGGGCGACGTGCCGGTGACGCCGGGCAGCGCGGGCGCGCTGCTGCGCCACACGGTCAGGGCCACGCAGGTGCACGGGACGACCGGGCTCGGCGACGTGGTGCTGCCCGCGCCGCGGCTGGGGCCGTCGGAAGGGCACGCGGTCGACTTCATCGTGGACACGCTGCGGGCCGCCCCCGGCGAGATCACGCTGGTGGCCGTGGGACCGCTGACGAACGTCGCCCTCGCCGTACGCCGTGAGCCGCGCGTCGTCGAGTGGGCCCGCGACCTGGTCATCATGGGCGGCTCGTACACGCGCGGCAACCGTACCCCGGCCGCCGAGTTCAACATGCTGGCCGACCCGGAGGCGGCGGCGATCGTCTTCGAGGCCGGGTGGACGGTCACCATGCTGGGCCTCGACGTGACGCTGTCGGCCCTGGTGACCACCGAGGTGCTGGAGCGGATGCGGCCGCTGGGGCGGCTGGCGGACCTGCTGGTGCCGGCCGCGCAGTTCTACGGGGTGGTGACGGCCGAGGGCGGGCCGGCCATCCATGACGCGTGCGCGGTGGCGTACGTGCTCGACCCGGGCCTGTTCACCTGCGTCCCGGCCGTGGTGAACGTGGAGACGACCGGGGAGTTCACCCGGGGCATGACCGTGACGGACTTCCGGGTCGGCGACCGGAAGGCCAACGCGCTGGTGGCGACCTCCTTGAACGTGCCGGCGTTCTGGGATCTGGTGGTGGGGGCGTACGAGAGGCTGGCGGACCGGCTGGGCTGAGGCGGCTCGCGCACCGTGCGGCGGCTGATACAGTTACACCTGTTGCGCCGCTAGCTCAGTTGGTTAGAGCAGCTGACTCTTAATCAGCGGGTCCGGGGTTCGAGTCCCTGGCGGCGCACCATCACCACTACGAGACCGCCTGGCCAGTCGGCCGGGCGGTTTCGCCGTTCCCGGCGGCCTCCACCGGGGCTCCCGGCCGCAGCACGCGGGCCAGGGCGAGGGCCACCAGCACCCCCGCCGCCCCCGACAGCGCGATGGCCGTCCCCGGCGCGCTCACCTCGCCCAGCGCGCCCGCCAGCGCCGCACCGGCCGCCTGTCCCGTCATCAGCCCCGCCGACTGCAGCCCGAACGCCTGCCCCAGCGCCTCCTCCGGCACCGCGTCCACGAACCGCCGCTGCAGCCCGAGCTGGTACGCCAGCCCCGCCGCCCCCACCGCCGCCAGCACGGACGCCCCCACGATCCCCGGCGTGAACGCGAACACCAGCCACGGCACCCCCAGCAGCACCGCCAGTGGCAACGAGAGCCGCTCCCGCGTACGGGGCGCCGCGAACCGTCCCACGGCGAACTGCCCGACCGCCATCCCACCGGCCGCCGCCGCGAGCACCACCCCGGCCTCCCCCTGCCCGCCGAGGTACGGCACCACCATGGCCTCCGCCCCCGCCAGGCACATGGGCGGCAGCCACGCGGCCAGCAGCAGCCCGCGCACCCGCCGGTCGGCCAGCAGCCGCCGGTTGACCCGCAACGTCTGCCGCACCGCCCCCTGTCCGCCGCTCTGCCCGCCCACGCCCTGCTCACCCGAGTCCTGCTCGGCCGAGCCGCGCCCGCCCGCGCCCCTGGCCGCCCGGTACGGCAGCCCGAAGCGCAGCACCCCGGCCGCCACCACCGACACCCCCGCCGTGGCCGCCAGCGCGCCGGACGGCCCCGTGAAGGCCAGGAACGCCCCTCCGGCCGCCAGCCCCACGATCTGCGCGCCTGCCGAGGCCATGTTGAGCATCGAGCGCCCCAGCACGAACGCGTCCCCCGGCAGCACCTCGGGCAACATGGCCGCCCGCGCCGCGAGGAACACCGGCGAGAACAGCCCCGTGGCCAGCACCAGCGCCAGCATGGCCCACACCGGCAGCCCTGCGTAGGCCAGCAGCGCGCAGGTGACGGCCCTGACCAGCTCCCCTGCCGCCATCAGCGCCCGCGGCGACATCCGGTCGGCCAGCGAGAGCAGGAACAGCCCGCCCACGATGTACGGCAGCCACCCGGCCATGTACGCCGCGGCCGACAACCCGGGCGACCCGGTCCGCGCGTACACCAGCACGGACAGGGCCAGCATCTTGATCGCTTCCCCGCCGACCAGCAGCACGAAGCTGCCGAACAGCACGCGGAACTCCTTGACGGCGAACACCTCGCCGAACGTCGCGCCCTTCACGGTCTCGATGCTCGGGCCCACCGCTATGTCCAGGCGATTTCTTCGGATATAACCGAAAGATGCTGGTGACGATCGAGGTCGTCCCCCAGGATCTGATGGCGAGCAGGTTCGCGATCTCGCCGCTGATCGAGACCATGCACGCGCAGTGGGTGCTGGCGGGCCGCTACCGGGCGGGCCCGCACGGGCCGTGGGCGGCGCGGTGGCGGGAGACGTACAAGGCGCTGGCGGCCGGGCATCCCGTGCTGCGCGCCGCCGCGGCGATCAGCGGCAACAGGGGGACCATGAACGTCGACTTCATCGCGCCCCCGCCCACGGCCGTGGACGTGCCGTTCGAGGCGGAGCTGGCGGCCCTGCGGGCCACGCCGCTGGAGCAGGCGCACGCGGAGATCCAGCGGGCGCTGGCCGGGCGGCCGCCGGTGGCCGGGTGGGTCCGGCGGCTGCTGCTGGGTCCCGAGGTGGTGGCGCGGTTCGCGGACGGGTACGAGGCGCTGTGGCGCGAGATCCTCTCCCACGACTGGCCGCGTTTCCGTGCCGTCCTGCAACGGGACGTCGCGTATCGGGCCGGGCGGCTGGCCGCGTACGGCTGGCAGGCCGCGCTGGAGGACCTCAGCCCGCAGGTGCGCTGGCGCCCCAGCGGGCGGATCGAGGTCGAGCTGAGCTCGCCGAGCGCCCACCGGCTCGGCGGCAGAGGGCTGCTCTTCCTGCCCTCGGCCTTCATGAACACCGTCGGCGCCTATCTGGCGGACGCGTGGCCGTACGCGCTGGTCTATCCGGCCAGGGGCGTCGCGGTCGCGCCGCCCGCGCGGGACCGGGACCTGGCGGCGCTGATCGGGCGCAGCCGCGCCCGCATCCTCGTCGAGCTGGCCGAGCCCGCCACCACGACGCAGCTCGCCGCGCTGCTCGGGTACAGCCTGGGCACCACGGGCGGCCACCTGGCGGCGCTGCGCGGGACGGGCCTGGTCACCGGCGCGCGTATCGGCCGTAACGTGCTGTACACCCGCACACCGCTCGGCGACGCCTTGGTCGACGGCTAGCCTGTCCTGCGGGAAGCACAAAGCTATAGTAGTTGCGCATCAGTTCTGCAAATCTGTTCACGCATCCGCATCGCACCCAGGAGCGCGCGCATGAATCCTGCCGACGTCGCACCCGAGGCGCAGGCCAGGTTCCCCCATGAGCTGATGTACGCGGCCGCGCAGCAGTACTACCTGGAGGAGGCCACCCAGGGCGACATCGCCAAGCGGCTCGGCGTCAGCAGGGCGACCGTGAGCCGGCTGCTCACCGAGGCCCGCAAGCAGGGCATCGTCGAGATCAAGGTGCACCGGCCCGCCATGCTGGCCGACGGCCCGCTGGCCGCCGAGGTCGCGCAGGTGCTCAACCTGCGGCGCGTCTACCTGGTGCCCAAGGTCAACGGCCCCTCGGTGGGCCCGTGGCTGGCCCCCGCCGTGGCCCGCGCGCTGGCCACGGTCGGCCTGGAGACGGGCGACGTCGTGCTGGTCTCCTCCGGCACCACCGTGTACGAGTGCGCCCGCGAGGGCCTCGGCCAGTACCCAGGCGTCACGATCGCCCCGGCCGTGGGCGGCCTGGAGGAGCCGCAGCCCTGGTTCCAGACCAACGAGACCACCCGCATCCTGGCCGAGCGCTCCGGCGGCGTGCCCGCCTACCTCTACGCGCCCGCGCTCCCCGGCCCCGAGCTGTTCTACTCGCTGCAGCACGAGCCCTCCGTACGCCGGGTCATGGACCTGTGGGCGCACGCCAAGTGCGCGATCGTGGGCGTCGGCTCGGCGCCCCTGATGCGGCAGATGGCGCCCTCGACCATGCCACGTGACGCCGAGAGCCTGCGCCAGGCCGTGGGCGACGTGTGCATGCGCGTCTATGACCGCGACGGGTCGCCGGTCACGTATCCTGGCAGCGAGCGCTTGGTCGCCGCACAGCCGGACGAGCTGCGGCGCATCCCGCACACGATCGCGGTCGCGGTCGGCGCGGAGAAGGTACTCTCAATCGTCGCCGGGGCACGGGGCGGCTACTTCAACCAGCTCGTCACCGACACGCCCACGGCAGAAGGACTGGTGGCCGCAGCCCACCAGCTCTGAACACTTTTGCTGGACAAAGTTTCAGATACCGCGCTAACGTGGCCGCACTACAGGGTCTGCGCACGTGTGAGAGGGCGTCCCCGATACGGGGGCAACGTGCGTTCGGAAACCCGGCGTGAGTGAGGAAAAAACCCGTGAACAGAGCTCATATGCGAACCTCGGCCTTCGCCGCAGTGGCACTGCTCGCCGGCTCGGTGCTGGTCGCGTGCGGCTCCGGCGCCTCCGGAGACGGTGGTGACCTGCAGAACGCCAAGGTCGCCTTCCTCATGCCCGACCTCGCCTCCACCCGCTACGAGCTGCAGGACAAGCCGCTGTTCGAGGCCAGGATGAAGCAGCTCTGCCAGAGCTGCCAGGTCATCTACCAGAACGCCGACTCCGACGCCGCCAAGCAGCAGCAACAGGCCAACTCCGCGCTCGCCCAGGGCGTCAAGGCCATCGTGCTCGACCCGGTCGACTCCGCCGCCGCGGCCACCATCGTCAAGTCCGCCCAGGCCCAGCAGGTGCCGATCATCGCCTACGACCGGCCCATCCCGGCCACCCCCGCCGACTACTACGTCTCGTTCGACAACGAGAAGATCGGCGCGATGATCGCCCAGTCCCTGGTCGACCACCTCAAGACCGAGCAGGCGGAGGGCGGCATCCTCCAGGTCAACGGCTCGCCGACGGACGCGGCGGCCGGGCTGATCAAGAAGGGCGTCCACAGCGCGGTGGACTCGAGCGGGTTCGAGCTGCTGGCCGAGTACGACACCCCCGGCTGGCAGCCCGAACTGGCGCAGTCGTGGGTCAGCGGCCAGATCACCCAGTTCAAGGACAAGATCGTCGGCGTGGTCGCGGCCAACGACGGCACCGGCGGCGGCTCGATCTCCGCGTTCAAGGCCGCGGGCGTGAAGGTGCCGCCGATCACCGGCAACGACGCCGAGACCGCCGCCGCCCAGCGCATCATCACGGGTGACCAGTTCAACACGATCTCCAAACCCATCAAGATCGTGGCCGAGGCGTCGGCGAACGTGGCGTGGGAGTTCATGCAGGGCAAGAAGCCCGGGGGCAAGGCCACGCTGTACAACACGCCGTCCGAGCTGTTCGTGCCCACGGTAGTGACCAAGGACAACATCAAGCAGGTGCTCTTCGACAGCGGCATCATGAAGGCCGCCGACGTCTGCACCGGCGAGTACGCCAAGGGCTGCGGCGAGCTCGGTATCAAGTAATGAGCGTCCTGTCCCTGCGCGGGATCAGCAAGACCTTCGGCGCGGTGGCCGCACTCACCGACATCGAACTCGACGTGGACGCCGGCCAGGTCGTGGCCATCGTGGGAGACAACGGCGCGGGCAAGTCCACCCTCGTGAAGATCCTCTCCGGGGTGCACGCGCCCGACTCGGGCACGATCACGTTCGAGGGCCGCGAGGTCGAGATCCCGGCCCCCGCCGCCGCCCACAAGCTCGGCATCGCCACCGTCTTCCAGGACCTGGCGCTCTGCGAGAACCTCAACGTCATCCAGAACCTCTTCCTCGGCCACGAACTCCGCCCGCTGCGGCTGAACGAGGTGGCCATGGAGACCCGGTCGTGGGAGTTGCTCCGCCAGCTCTCTGCCAAGATCCCCAGCGTACGGGTGCCGGTCGCGGCGCTGTCGGGCGGCCAGCGGCAGACCGTGGCCATCGCCAGGTCGCTGCTCGGCGACCCCAAGATCATCATCCTGGACGAGCCCACCGCCGCCCTCGGCGTGGCCCAGACCGCCGAGGTGCTCAACCTGGTCGAGCGGCTGCGCGAGAACGGCCTGGGCGTCATCATGATCAGCCACAACATGGCCGACGTGAAGGCCGTCGCCGACAAGGTGGCGGTGCTGCGGCTCGGCCGTAACAACGGGGTGTTCGACGTGGACCAGGTCTCCACCGAGGACATCGTCGCCGCCATCACCGGCGCCACCGACAACGTGGTCTCCCGGCGGGCGGCGCAGAAGGGACAGCCCTCGTGAGCACATTGACGAGCGACCGCCAGGACGAGCGGCTCCAGAACCGCGAGGGCCTGCGCGGCGCGCTCGCCGACGTGGTCGACCGGGCCCGCGGCGGCGACCTGGGCGTCATCCCCGTCGTCGTGGGGCTCGTGGTCATCTGGTCGGTGTTCCAGATCCTCAACCCGATCTTCCTGTCCAGCGCGAACCTGGTGAACCTCACGCTGGAGTCCGCCGCCGTCGGCGTCATCGCGCTCGGCATCGTGTGCGTGCTGCTGGTGGGGCAGATCGACCTGTCCGTCGGCTCGGTGAGCGGGCTGTCGGGGGCGGTGCTGGCCGTGCTGTTCGTGAGCGAGGGGCTGCCGGTCTGGCTGGCCGTCGGCGCCGCGGTGATCATGGGCGCGGTCATCGGCTGGCTGTACGGGCAGCTCTTCAACCGGTTCGGAGTGCCGAGCTTCGTCATCACCCTGGCCGGGCTGCTGGCCTTCCTCGGGCTTCAGCTCTACGTGCTGGGCACCAAGGGGTCGATCAACCTGCCGTTCGACTCGGGGCTGGTGAACTTCGCGCAGCTCGACTTCGTACCGGCGTGGTTGTCCTACACGTTCGCGGTCGTCGCCGCCGTGTGGTTGTTCGTCAGCGGCTACCTGTACGCGCAGGAGCGGCGCAAGGCGGGGCTGTCGGCCAGGAGCGTCTCCACCCTGGTGGTCAGGAGCGTGGCGCTGCTGGCGGTGCTGGCGTTCGTGGTCTGGTACCTCGGGCAGACCCGGGGCGTGGGCTGGATGTTCGTCTTCTTCGTGGCGCTGGTGCTGATCATGCACTACCTGCTGTCGCGGACGAAGTGGGGCCGCGCCGTCTACGCCGTGGGCGGCAACGTGGAGGCCGCGCGCCGGGCGGGCATCAACGTCCGGGCGATCTACACCTCCGTGTTCGTGCTCTGCTCCAGTCTCGCCGCGGTCGGCGGCATCCTGGCCGCGGCCCGGCTGGCGGCGGCCAACCAGAGCAGCGGCTCGGGCGACGTCAACCTCAACGCGATCGCGGCGGCCGTGATCGGCGGAACGAGCCTGTTCGGCGGGCGCGGCACCGCCTTCGGCGCGCTGCTCGGCATCATCGTGATCCAGTCGATCTCCAGCGGGCTGACCCTGCTCAACCTGGACTCCTCGATCCGGTTCGTGGTCACGGGAGCGGTGCTGCTGCTCGCCGTGATCGTCGACTCCGTGTCGCGCCGGTCGCGGACCTCATCAGGAAGAGCCTGATGGCGATCATCTGCGTGGACGCGGGGACCACGGTCATCAAGGCGGTCGGCTACGACGCCACGGGCGCGGAGGCGGCCGTGGCCCGCCGGGCGACCGTCGTGTCCAGGCCCGCGCCCGGCCATACCGAGCAGGACATGGGCGCCGTCTGGGACGCGGTGGCCGCCACGGTGCGCGAGGTCGCGGCCCAGGTGGGCGGCGCCGAGTTCGTGGCCGTCACGGCCCAGGGCGACGGCTGCTGGCTGGTGGACGCCGACGGCGGGCCGACCGGCCCGGCCATCCTGTGGAACGACGCCAGGGCCGCCTCGATCGTGGACGACTGGACCCGCGAAGGGCTGCCCGCGACGGCCTTCCGGCTCAACGGCTCCTCGGCGGCCTCCGGGCTGCCGCACGCCATCCTGACCTGGCTGCGCGCCAACGACCCCGCCCGGCTCGAACGGTCGCACGCCATGCTGACCTGCGGCGGCTGGATCTTCGCCCGGATGACCGGAGAGCTGGTCGCCGACGAGTCCGACGCCTCGGCGCCGTTCATGGACCTGCGGACGCGGGCGTACTCGGCGGAGCTGCTCGCCCTGTTCGGCCTGGAGGACGCCGGGCGGCTGCTCCCCCCGATCCGCCCGTGCCCGGTCGCCGCGCTGACCCCGCAGGCCGCCGCCGCGCTGGGCCTGGCGGCCGGGACGCCGGTGGTGATGGCCCCGTACGACATCGCGGCGACGGCGCTGGGCGCGGGCGCGGTGGCGCCGGGACAGGCGTGCGCCATCCTCGGCACCACGCTCTGCACCGAGGTCCTCGTCGAGTCCCCCGGCCTGGACGGCCAGCCGACCGGCATCACGATCGCGCTGCCCGGCGGCTACCTGCGGGCCTTCCCCACGTTCGCGGGCACCGAGGTGGTGCAGTGGACGTGCCGGCTGCTGGGGCTGTCCTCCCCGGCCGAGCTGGGCGAGCTGGCCCTGCTGAGCAGGCCGGGGGCGGGCGGGCTGGCGTTCCTGCCGTACCTTTCGCCGGCCGGCGAGCGGGCGCCGTTCTCCGACCCCCTGGCGCGCGGGGCGCTGCTGGGCATGTCGTTCGAGCACGGCCGCGAACAGGTCGCCAGGGCGGTGCTGGAAGGGCTCACCATGGTCATCCGCGACTGCCTGACGGCCACCGGCGCGGCGCCGACCGAGCTGCGGGTGTCCGGGGGCGGCTCGGCCAACGACGCCTGGCTCGGGCTGATCACCGACGTCACCGGCCTGCCCGTACGCCGCTCCGCCGACTCCGAGGTGGGGGCGCGGGGGGCGTACCTGGTGGGGCTGGCCGCCACGGGGGCCGCGCCGTCCGTCGCCACGGCGGCAGCCGAGCACGTACGCCTGCGCGACGCGGTCGAGCCCGACCCGGCCCGCCGCGCCTTCTACGACCGTCTGTTCACCGACTTCCTGACCCTGCGCGGCGGCACCGCGGTCACGTGGCCGCTGCTGGGCGACCTGAGGGGCCGTACATGAGCGTGTGGATCGGCATCGACCTCGGGACGCAGAGCGTACGCGCGCTGGCCGTCGCCGGGGACGGCAGGGTGCTCGGCTCCGGGAGCCGACCCCTGACCAGCCACCGCGACGGCCCCCGGCACGAGCAGGACCCCGAGCAGTGGTGGCGCGAGCTGGCCGCCGCGACCCGCGAGGCGCTGCGCGGCCTGCCCCCCGGCGAACGGGTCGAGGGTGTGGCGGTGGACGCCACCAGTGGAACGATCCTGCTGACCGACTCCCGGGGCAACCCGCTGACCCCCGCCCTCATGTACGACGACCGCCGCGCGGACGCCGAGCGCGTCAACGAGGTGGGCGCGGCCGTGTGGGAGCGGCTCGGCTACCGCCGCATGCAGCCCAACTGGGCGCTGCCCAAGCTGCTGTGGCTGCTGCGCGACGCCCCGCGGGACGCCCGCCCGGCCCACCAGAGCGACTTCGTCAACCGGCGGCTGACCGGCCACGAGGTGGCCACCGACCTGAGCAACGCGCTCAAGACCGGCGTCGACCTGATCGAGGAGCGCTGGCCGCTGGAGGTGTTCGACGCGCTGGGCGTGCCCGCGCGGATCCTGCCCGAGGTCGTACGCCCCGGCACCCGGCTGGGCACGGTGTGCGCGGCGGCGGCCGAGGAGACCGGCCTGCCCGTGGGGACCCCGGTGATCGCGGGCACCACGGACGGCTGCGCGGCCCAGCTCGGCGCGGGCGCGCAACAGGTGGGGAGCTGGAACTCGGTGCTCGGCACGACGCTGGTGCTGAAGGGCGTCACGAAGGAGCTGATCTACGACCCCCTCGGCGTGGTCTACTCCCACCGTGCCCCCGACGGCTCCTGGCTGCCGGGCGGCGCGTCCAGCACGGGCGCCGGCGTGCTGTCCCGCGACCTGCCGGGCCGCGACCTCGACGCGCTGGCCGAGCTGGCCGCCGCCCGCGCGCTGAGTGAGCGGGCCGCCGCTCGCCAGGGCCCCGCGCCCGCCGTCACCTACCCGCTGGTGTCGCGCGGCGAGCGGTTCCCCTTCGCCGCCCCCGCCGCCGAGTCCTTCACGCTCGGCGACCCGGCCGACGACGTCGAGCGGTACGCCGCCATCCTGCTCGGCGCGGCCTTCGTCGAACGCCTGTGCTTCGACTACCTCGACCTGCTCGGCGCCCCCGTGGACGGGGAGGTCATCCTGACCGGCGGGGCGACCAGGAGCGCGTACTGGACCGGGCTCAGGGCCGACGTGCTGCGGCGGCCCGTGACGCTGCGTGAGAACGCCGAGCCCGCCCTGGGCATGGCCGTCCTGGCGGGCGGCGACCCGGCCCGGATGATCAGGACCCGCGCGGTGGTGCAGCCGTCGGGGGCCGACCTGCGGGAGCCGTACCTGCGTTTCGTCGCCGAGTTGGAGGAGCGCGGCTGGCTCGACGCGCGAGCCGCCGCCCACGCCCGCGAGAGGACCGCCCGATGACCGACCTGGTGCTCGTCCGCCACGGCGAGACCGTCTGGCACGCCGAGAACCGCTATGCCGGGACCAGCGACGTGGAGCTGACCCCGCGCGGTCACGAGCAGGCCGACCGGCTCGCCGGCTGGGCCGCGGGGGCGGGCCTCACCGCCGTGTGGGCCTCCACGCTCAGCCGCGCCCGGATCACCGCCGAGGCCGCCGCCGCCAGGGCCGGCCTGCCGGTAGGGACCGACGCCCGGCTGCGCGAGCTGAACTTCGGCGAGGGCGAGGGTCTCACCGCGGCCGAGATGACGGCCCGCTTCCCCGAGGCCCGCGCGGCGTTCGAGGCCGACCCCGTCGCCCACCCGCTGCCGGGCGGCGAGGACCCGCACCTGGCCGCCGAACGGTTCGTGGCCGCGCTGCACGGCATCGCCGCCGCGCACCCGGCAGGACGCGTGCTGGTGGTCGCCCACACCACCGCCATCAGGCTGGCCCTGTGCCGGCTCATCGGGGTGCCGCTCGGCCGGTACCGGCGGTTGTTCCCGCGCCTGGACAACTGCGCGCTGACCGAGCTGCGCCTGACGGGGCCCGATCCCGCGCAGGTGGCGATCTTGCAGTACAACTCCCCGATTGGAGCCGTTCGTTGACCATCCGAGTCCTGGCCGCAGGTGACCACTTCGTCCTGAACCGCCTGCTGATCGACGCCCTCAGGCGCGAGGTCCCCGGAGAGGTGGACATCCGTGAGCTGACGCTGCCGTGGCCGGTCGTGCCGTTCGGACGGGTGGGCGAGGTGGACGAGGCTTCCGACGTGGAGGACGAGCTGATCGAGGCGCTGCGCGGCGTCGAGGTCTGCGTGACCCAGATGGCGCCCCTGACCAAGCGCGTCCTGGACGCCTCGCCCGACCTGCGGCTGTTCTGCGTGAGCCGGGGCGGGCCGGTCAACGCCAATCTGGAGGCCGCCGCGCAGGCCGGGGTGGCGGTGACGTTCGCGCCGGGCCGCAACGCGGTGGCCACCGCCGAGCACACGCTCGCCATGCTGCTGGCCGCCACCCGCCGCATCCCCCAGACCCACGCCGACCTGGCAGGGGGCGTGTGGCGGGGCGACTACTACAAGTACGACAACGTCGGCCCCGAGCTGGAGGGCAACACGGTCGGCCTGGTCGGCTACGGCGCCATCGGCCGCCGGGTGGCCCGCATGCTGGCCGGGTTCGGCGCGGACGTCCTGATCCACGACCCGTACGTGGCCGCGCCCAACAGCGTCGAGCTGCCCGAGCTGCTCGAACGCTCCAAGTTCGTGTCCCTGCACGCGCGGGCCACCCCGGAGACCGCCGGGATGATCGGCGGCGCCGAGATCGCCGCCATGCCCAGGGGCTCGGTCCTGGTCAACTGCGCCAGGGGCGCGCTGCTCGACTACGACGCCCTGTGCGACGCGCTGGAGTCGGGCCAGTTGTTCGGCGCCGCGATGGACGTCTTCCCGGAAGAGCCCATCCCGCCGGGCTCCCGCCTGCTCACGACGCCGAACCTGGTCATGACCCCCCACCTGGCCGGGGCCAGCAAGGAAACCGCGCAGAAGGCGGCCTCCATCGTGGCCGCCGACGTGGCCCGCTACGTGCGCGGCGAGCCCCTCGCCCACGCCGCCACCCCCTGACCCGCCCCGGGGCTACCCCTTCAGCGCTCCGGCCATGAGCCCGCGCATGAAGAACCGGCCCAGCAGCACGTAGATCAGCATCGTCGGGATCGAGGCCAGGATCGCCGCCGCCATCTGCTGGCTGTACGGGGTGGCCTGCGCACCGGCGATGTTGTTCAGCATCACGGTCGTGGGCCAGCTCGTCGGCCCGGTCAGGAAGACGGCGAAGAGGAAGTCGTTCCACAGCGAGGTGAACTGCCAGATGATCACCACGGCGATCGCGGGCCCGGACACCGGCAGCACCACCGACCAGTACGCCCGCAACATGCCGGCCCCGTCGACCCGCGACGCCTCGATCAGCTCGTCGGGGATGGTCACGTAGTAGTTGCGGAAGATCAGCGTGCAGATCGGGATGCCGTACACGACGTGCGCCAGCACCAGCCCCGGGATGCCGCCGTAGAAGACGCCCTGCAGCCCGGTCAGCTCGTTCAGGCCCACCAGGAGCTGCACCAGCGGGATCATCACCCCCTGGTACGGGATGAACATCCCGAACAGGAACAACGTGAACAGCACGTCCGCCCCGGGGAAGCGCCACTTGGACAGCACGTAGCCGTTCATGGAGCCCAGCGCGCACGACAGCAGCGCCCCGGGGACGGCCAGCAGCACGCTGTTCCACAGCCCCGGCGCCAGCTTCTCCCAGGCCACCTGCCACGCCTCGGTGGTCCACGTCTGCGGCAGGTTCCACGCCTGGCCCGCGTCCGCCTCCGTGAGCGGCTTGAAGCTGGTGGCCAGCAGGACGTAGATCGGGATGAGGAAGACCAGCACGAACAGGATCAGCAGCACGAACCGCGTCCACGCGAAGGCCACGGACCTGCGCCCGGCCACCGCCGTCATGAGCGCCTCTCCTTACGGACGGACCAGATCAGGTACGGAATCACGAAGATCGCCACGCTGAGCACGATGTAGGACGCGATCGTGGCCCCCTTGGCCGGATCGTGCGAGTCGAACACCGCCACCCACATGAACACCGCGGGCACGTCCGTGATGATCTGCTTGCCGGACACGGCGACGATCAGGTCGAACACCTTGAGCGAGATGTGCCCCAGGATGATCAGCGCGGACAGCGTGACCGGCCGCAGCAGCGGCAGCACCACGTGCCGGTAGACGCCCCACTCGGTGCAGCCGTCCACCCGCGCGGCCTCCCGCAGCTCCTCGGGCACACCGCGGAACCCGGCCAGAAACAGCGCCATGACATATCCGGACATCTGCCAGACGGCCGGCAGCGCCATCGCGGCCATCCCCCAGTCCGGATCCCGGAACCACTGCCACTGCGGCAGCCCGATCCAGTCGAACAGCCGGTTGAGCCCGACCGCCCGCTCCCCCGTCCCCGAGTTCATCAGCCACCGCCACACGATGCCGGTCGCCACGAACGAGATGGCCATCGGGAACAGGTAGATCGCCCGGAACGTCGCCTCGCCCCTGATCCCCTTCTCCATGAGGAACGCCAGCAGCCACCCGAGCAGCAGCGCCCCAAGCACGAAGACGACCGTGAACACGATCGCGTGGTTGACCGAGATGTGCCACCGGGGCTGGTCCCACAGGTCCACGAAGTTCTGCAGCCCCACGAACTTCCCCTCGGACACCTCATCGTGCTTGTCGGTCATGGCCAGGTGGAAGTTCCAGCCCAGCAGGCCGTACACGAAGACGCCGATCAGGATGATCGACGGCGCCACGAGGAGGAGTCCGGGCAGCCACGTACGTGCCCGCCTCACAAGCATTACCTCCCACGGGCCGCGGCGGGCGCGCGCTGGCGCCCGCCGCGGCCCTTGCCGTTATCGGGCGGTTATTGGGCGTTGGCCGCGGCCGCGTCGGCCAGCCCCTGCTGCAACGCCTTGACGTCCTTGCTGCCGAGGTACAGCCCGACCGCCTCGTTGATGGCGGCCAGCCACGGCTGGTTCACGGCGACGCCGTGCTGGATGGACCCGGCCAGCTTGTCGCTCGACCAGTCCTTCAGCGCGTCGGCCAGGTAGTCGGTGTAGAGCGCCTGGTCGGCGTCCTTGCGGGCGGGGATCGAGCCCTTCTTCGGGTTGAAGGCGTCCTGGCCCTCCTTGCTGGCGGCCACCTTCAGCCAGGCCATCGCCCCGTCACGGTTCTTCGCGCCCTTGGGCAGGGTGAAGCTGTCGGACAGCCACAGGTACGTGCCGTCGGTGCCGGGCGACGGCGCCCAGTCGAAGTCCTGCTTCGAGGTCTTGCCCAGACCGCCCTGCGGCGGGTTGTGGAAGTAGCCGTACGCCCAGTCGCCCATGATGTTGAACGCCGCCTCACCGTCGGCCACCTGCTTGGCGGCGGGCTGCCAGTCGTCCTGCGGGTCGCCCGCGTACGACATGATCTTGGCGAAGCTCTCCAGCGCCGTGGTCACCTGCGCGCTGCTCCAGTCGGCGCCCGGCTTGAACAGCGCGTTGTACGCGTCGGCGCCGAGCGTGCCGAGCAGCACGCTCTCCAGCAGGTGGGTGACGGTCCACTCCGACCCGATGGACAGCGGGATCTTGCCCGTGGCCTTGACCTTCTCCAGGGCCGCGACGAACTCCTCGATCGTCTTGGGCGCTCCCGCGACGCCGGCCTCCTTGAGCACCGCCGGGTTGAACCACAGGACGTTCGAGCGGTGGATGTTCACCGGCACGGAGTAGATCTTGCCCTCGACGCTGATCTGCTCGACGAGTTGCGCGGGGAAGACGTCCTTGAGCTTCAGCTCGTCGTACAGCGGGGTCAGGTCCTCGAGGTTGCCCGCCTTGATGTAGCCCTGCAACTCGGCGCCCGCGTGCCCCTGGAACGTGTCGGGCGGGGTGCTGGCCTGGAGCTTCGACTGCAACAGCGCCTTGGCCTTGTCGCCCGAGCCACCGGCCACCGCGGCGTCGAAGAAGGTGAGGTTCGGATTCTGGTCCTCGAAGATCTTTCTCATCGCCTGGAGGCCGTCGGCCTCACCCGGGCCCGTCCACCAGGAGAAGACCTCAACCTGCTGCTTCCCGCCGCCACCGGCCGAAGGCTGCTGGGCCGTCTGGCCACCGCCGCCGCCTCCACAGGCTGCCAGGCCCAGCACACTCGCCATCGTGATCGATACGGCCGCTACCCACCGTCGCATCCGCACACCATCCCTTCGCGAACTCCCCCGAAGTTGGTGATTTGACAACGTTGTCAACAACGGCTATCAACCCACTTCTCGCGGGCGTGCGTCAAGGGATGGGCGGTAACAGCTCCGCATAGTCGCGCGGAACCGCAGGTCTTCGCACCCGTCTCAGCCGACGCGCTCCAGCGTGCCGTGCGGGCCCGTCACGACGGTGACGCCGAAGTCGTGACGGGTGCCGGCCAGGTCTCCGCTGCCGGCGGCGACCACCAGAGCGCCCCTCGACACCCCGAGGCCAACCACGGAGAGCAGGTCGCATCCTCCGTCGGGCAGCCAGGTGGTCAGCACCACGTCCGACTCGGCCAGGCGTACGGGGAGGTCGAGTTCGGCCATCCTGGCCAGCAGGTCGGCATGGGACAGGCGGCGGCCGTCGGACAGCAGGAGCGCGTGCCGGCGCTTGGCGTCGAGCGCGGGCAGCGCGGTGGGCTCCAGCGTGAGCAGGTAGCGGAAGTCGATCGTGTCGACGGCCGAACCCAGCGAGACCACCTGGCGCACCCGCGACTCCTCGGCCGCCAGGATCGCCGTCTCGGCCAGGTCGGGCGTGGTGATCAGGGTGCGGGCGTCGCACTCACGCAGCCAGGCCGCCATCTCGTACGCGCCCAGCCCCGGCTCGATCGGCGCCGCCACCCCACCGGCGGCCACCACCGTGTGCACCGCCAGCGTCTGCGCGCCCGCCGTGGAGACGTGCACTCCCACCACCTGGTCGCGCCGGGCGCCCCTGCGCACGAGCCCGGACGCCGCCCTGGTCACCTCGGTCACCAGCCGGCGGTAGCCGTAGACGTGACCGCCCCGCAGATCGATGAGCGCGGGACGGTCATCGCGCTCGTAGGCCCGGCGGAACACTTCGTGGATCACGGTGCCGGTGGTCGAGGCGGTGGGCTTCATGCCCGCCAACGTACGACCGCCGGGGCGCCGGAGCATCCACCGATGTATGTAGGCGGGTGTGCATTCCCGGGCGGGCGGGCCCGAGCCCTGCGCGACTCGAGCCCGCTGTCACGCGTCCGGAGCCGAGCCCCCACCCCTCCGAGAAGGCCCAGCACCGTGCGGACGCGTGACGTCCCCGAGTGATCGGCCGCCGCGCCCCGCTGCATGGGGGGCGAATCACGCGCGGTGCGGTCGATCACAGGAAGAAACGTTAGGCGTGCACACGGTCATGGCACATGCGCTGACATGGCCATTCGACGATGTAAGCGGCAGGGCTACAAGATGTGTAGAGAGGTACGCCGTTCAGCGGCCGCCTATCACCCATGCGGCAATCTGTGTACGCGTGGCGAAGCCCAGCTTGGACAGGATGTTGGCCACGTGACGGGCCACGGTGGCCGGACTGATGACCAGTTCGTCGGCTATCGCCCGGTTGCTGAGTCCTCGGGCGACCAGCTCGGCGATCTCCTGTTCCCTGGTGGTGAGCTTGCTGTCACGGCTGACCGGCACGACCGGCGCGTGCGGCGGCTCGGGCAGGTCGCCGTCGAGGGCGCAGGCCACCGCCTGGTCGATGGTCAGGCGGCCGCCCTCCGCCCACAGCACCCCGACGGCGGCCTCGCCCAGGTGGTCGCGGGCGGGCCGCAGCACGTGCTCGGTACGCGCGTCCGGCTGCCGCCCGCCCAGCGCCACCGAGGCCGCCACCAGCAGGACCGCCCGCCGGTGGTCGCCTTCGGCGGCGACCAGGCCCGCCCACGCCTCCAGCCTCCTGGCGATGCCCGCCCGCAGCCCCGCGTCGCGGCTGAGCACCAGCGCCTCGGTGAGCCTGGCCCTGGCCTCGGTCAGGTCGCCCCGGTCGAGCGCCAGCCGGCCGAGCCCGGCCAGGCAGCTCACGATGTGCTGGCGGGCGTCCACGTGACGCAGCAGGCGCAGCCCCGACTCGTAGTGCCGCCTGGCGGCGGCCGGATCGCCCGTACGCCGGGCGACCTGGGCCAGGCCGATGTGGCCGAAGGTCTGGCCGTAGTGGTTGTCCAGCTCCTCGCTGATCGACAGCACCTCCTGGAAGGCCCGCCGCGCCTCGTTCAGGCGGCCCTGGTGCAGGCCGTAACGCGCCCTCGTGCCCTGCGCCAGCGACTCGAGGATGAGGTCGCCCGAGCTCCTGGCCGTCTCCAGCGCGCGGTTCAGCGCCTGCAGCTCGCCGGTGAGCTGGGCCAGCACGATGGTGCCCATGGCCTCCCCGTGCACGTCGTCGGCCGTGGCGCACAGCTCGAGCCCGGCGCGTACGTGCCGCAGGGCCGGTTCGAAGTCACCGGCGGCCAGGGCCAGCTCGCCCCGCAGGATCGTGGCCTGCCCGCGCAGCGCCCGCGGCACCTGCGGCGCGTCGAGGGCGAGCAGCCGGTCGAGCCGCTCGGCCATGTCGAGCTTGCGCCCGCTGCCGATCAGCAGGAAGCGGATGTCGGTGAGCAGGGCGAGCGCGGCCTCCGGCACGCCGATGGCGACCGACCACTCGCAGGCGGCGCTCACCTCGGCCTTCAGCCCGTCGAAGATGTTGACGTGACGCTCGATCACGGGCCACGACGTGCGCACCCCCGGAGCCAGCCCTGCCTTGAACCGGTGCGCCAGCCCGGCCAGCGCCGTCAGGTGCCGCCGCCGCAGCTCGGCCTCCTCGCCCGAGGCGACGAGTTGTTCCAGCGCGTATTCGCGGACGGTCTCCAGCAGCCGGTAGCGGGCCTGCCCGGCGATCTCCCCGTCGAGCACGATCAGCGACTTGTCCACCAGGTCGCAGAGCCGGGGCAGCACCTCCTCCTCGGCCAGCCCGGGGCCGGAGCACACCGACTCGACCAGGTCGAGCGTCCAGGACGAGCGGAAGGTGGCCGTACGGCGCAGCAGCAGCCGCTCCTGCGGGGTGAGCAGCCGGTAGCTCCAGTCGACGGCGGCCCTCAGGGTGCGGTGCCGGGCCGGAGCCGTACGCGCGCCGCCCGCCAGCAGCCGGAACCGGTCGTCGAGCCGCTCCACGAGCTGCCCCACGGACAGGACCCTGACCATGGCCGCGGCCAGCTCGACGGCCAGCGGCAGCCCGTCGAGCGCCTGGCACAGGTCGGCGACCAGCGGCCCCGTCTCGTCGGTCAGCTCGAACCCGGGCACGGCGGCGCCCGCCCTGGCCACGAACAGGCGGACCGCCTCGCTCTCCTGCCCACCGACCGACAGCGGCGGCACCCGCCAGACCGTCTCCCCCGGCACGCGCAGCGGCTCGCGGCTGGTGGCCAGCACCCGCACCCCCGGGCAGGCGCCCAGCAGGTCGCGGCACAGCTCGGCGCACTCCCCCACGACCGGCTCGCAGTTGTCGAGCAGCAGGAGCAGCCGCCGCTCGCCGATCGTCTCGACCAGGTCTCCCGCGATGCCCAGCGCGGCGGCGACGTGTCCCCTCAGCTCGCCCTTCTCCAGGTCGGCCAGCTCGACCAGGCACACGCCGCCGGGATGGCCGGGCATCAGCCGCGCGGCCAGCCGCAGCGCCAGCCGGGTCTTGCCGATGCCGCCCGCCCCGCACAAGGTCACGGCACGTGAGACGGACATCAGGTGGACGAGCTCGTCGAGGTCTGACTCCCGGCCCACGAACGCGTTCGGCTCGGCCGGCAGGTTGCTGAAGTCGGCGAATCGCAGCATCACTGTGAGTGTGACATCTACTACGCTTCGCGCCCAGTCTCAAAAATCAACCTGCGCCCCACCGCCCACGGCCCGGCGACCCGCGCCGTGCTCGCCGATGCGGGCTCAGGCCAGCGCCGCCTCGATGACCGCGCGGGCGATCGCGGTGACCGCGTCCGCGCGGTCACCCGGGCGCTCCAGCACCACCCCCACCGCCACCTCGGGCGCCTGCGCCGGCGCGAACGCCGTGATCAGCGCGTTCTGCCCGGCCCCTGGGACGGCCGGGGACGAGGTGGCCGTCTTCACGGCCACGCGGACGCCGGGGATCGCCGCCCCCGAGCCCTCGGCCTCCGTCGCCACCGTCATCATCGCCGCCAGATACCTGGCCGGCCCCGGCCGTACGGCGGTGCGATAGCGCGCGGGAGCGGACCGGTTGATGACCGACCCGTCCGGCAGCCGCACCTCCTCCACCAGGTACGGCCGCATCAACACCCCGTCGTTGGCCACCGCCGCCGACAGCATGGCCACCATCAGCGGCGTCGCCCGGTTGTCCTGGTGCCCGATGGCCGCCAGCGCCGCCTGGGCGCGGTCCCTGGCCACCGGGTACCGGCTCGACGTCGCGGGCAGCGGGACCCGCAGCTCCGGCGCATTGAAGCCGAACGCCTCCGCCTGGTCCCTCAGCAGGTCCGGCCCGAGCTGCAGCCCGATCCCGGCGAACGCGGTCTCGCAGGACAGGTGGAAGGCGTACGCGAGCGTAGGGCGCGCCGTCCCGCACTCCCCGTCGCGCACGTACGACGACGTACCGGGGAGCCGCAGCCGGGCGGGCGCGTCCACCAGGGCCGACGGGGTGTACTCGCCCGACGTCAGCGCCGCCGCCGTGGTGACCAGCTTGAACGTCGACCCCGGCGGATAGAGCCGGTTCAGCGCCCGGTTGAGCAGCGGCTTCGCGGGATCACTGAGCAACCGCGCGGCCGCCGCCTCCAGCCGGGCCGGGTCGAGGGTGGCCAGGGCGTTGGGGTCGTACGCCGGGTAGGTGGCCAGCGCCAGGATCGCCCCGGTCGCCGGGTCGATGGCCACGGCCGCCCCCGGGACCCCGGTGGACCTGAGGCCCTGGTAGGCCGCCTGCTGCACCCGGTCGCGCACGGTCAGCCGGACGTCGGCCCCCTCGACGGCGCCGTCCCTGACCAGCGACCTGACCTTGACCTTGGCGTCCTCGCCGGACAGTACGGCCTCCAGCGCCCGCTCCACGCCCGTCGAACGATACAGCGACATGTGCCCGGTGACGGCCGCGTACGGCTCGCCGTGCGCGTAGACGCGCCGGTAGCGGTAGGGGCCCGTGCCGGTCGGCAGGCTGGTGGCGACGGACGTGCCGTCGTAGGTGAGGATGTCGCCGCGCGGGTGGTCGTACCTGGCGATCAGCGGGCGCTCGTTGCGGCGGTCGGCGTTGAGCGACCCGGAGCCGAAGGTCTGGATGAGCGTGATGTGCCCCAGCAGGGCGAACAGCATCGCCGCGCACACGATCGCGACGCGGTACAGCGGGACGTCGATCCACCTCGCCCTCGAACCGGCCATGCATCGAGGTCTAACAACCTCGCCGCAAAGACCCGGCTAGAGGAAGTTGCGGTAGTAGGAAATCTTGTGGTGGATGTAGCTCTGGCGCTCGGTGAGGTTCGCGATCTGGGCCTGGACCTGCCGGTCGTGCTCCTCCAGGAGCTTGATGCGGTCGGAGATCGTGTGGTCTCCCGCGCGTACGAGCTCGGCGAAGCGCAGCATCGTGGCGATCGGCATGCCCGTCTCGCGCAGGCAGCGCACCATGCCGAGCCAGCCGACGTCGGCCTCGCTGAACCTGCGCTGGCCGGCCGAGTTTCGGCCGATGCGCTCCAGCAGGCCGATCTTCTCGTAGTAACGCAGGGTGTCGAGGCTGAAGCCGGTCTCCTCGACGACCTCCGAAGGTGTGTACACGCTCACGCCCCTCAGGATCCCACCTGGACCCCACTCCAGGTCAACCGTTTGACATGGAGTGCGCTCCAGGTCGCACAGTCTGCCCATGAACATCGCACTCGGCACGATCCCGTTCGGCACCGCCGTCGGCACGCGGGAGACCTTCGCCCTGCTCGACCGGTTCGCGGAGGCCGGCGGCACCATGCTCGACACGGCCAACAACTACCCGTTCTGGGTGGAGGGCCGCTCGGGCGACGAGAGCGAGCTGGCCATCGGCGCGTGGCTGGCCGCCCGCGGCAACCGGGACGAGGTCTTCATCAGCACGAAGGCCGGCGCGCGGCCCACCGTGCCCGGTGACACCACGTTGGACTCGGCGGAGGGTCTGTCGGCCGCCGTCGTCGCCAGGGCCGCCGAGGGCAGCCTCCGGCGGCTGGGGACCGACTATCTCGACGTCTATTGGTCGCACATCGAGGACCGCGCGGTCCCCCTTGAGGAGACGCTGGGGGCGTTCGACGAGCTGGCGCGGGCGGGCAAGGTCCGTGCCGTCGGGGCCAGCAACCTGCCCGCCTGGCGGCTGGAGCGGGCCAGGAACGTCTCGGCGGCGCGCGGGTGGATGCCGTACACGTATCTGCAGCTCCGGCACACGTATCTGCGCCCGCGCCCGGACACCCGGCCCGCCGAGTCGGGACACCGGCTGGTCACGGACGACCACCTCGACTACCTGGCCGCCGAGCCCGACGTCACGTTGTGGGCGTACAACACGCTGATGTACGGGGCGTACACGCGGACCGACCGGCCCATCCCCGAGATCTACGACCACCCGGGCACCGAGCGCCGCCTGGCCTTGCTGCACGAGGTCGCGGACGAGCTGGGGGCCACCCCGAACCAGGTGGTGCTGGCCTGGCTCATGTCCGGCGGCATCGTACCCATCGTGGGGGTCACGAGGATGGAGCAGCTCGACGAGGCCATCGGCGCGGCGGACCTCAAGCTGGACACCGAGCTGCGCGCCCGCCTGGACGCCGCCCGCTGAGCGAAGCCGCCCGGCACAGGCACTCAGCACAGGCACTCAGGGCAGGCGCTCAGGGCAGGTGGTCGGCCAGGTAGCGGTGGACGAGCTGCTTGCACTCGGCGATGAGCGCGGGATCGCCCGCCGGGTCGGCCCGGAAGGCCAGCTTGAGCACCGCGTCCGTGGCCTCGACCGCCACCAGCAGGGCCCGGTCGAGCCCTGGCCCGGCGGGGGCGTCGAGGAGCTCCAGCGACACGGCGCGCAGGCGCTCGGCCACCACGACGTTGTTCTCCTGCGCGTCGTCGAGCGACCACCTGCTGCCCCCGACCGCCGGGCCGTCGGGGGTGGTCAGCACCTCGCCGAAGTCCACCACGGCGAACCCGGGCGTGCTGCGCTTCATGCCCACGAACTCGTCGATGGCCAGGTCGACCAGGTCGGTCCAGTGCTCCAGGTCGGCGGCGGGAATGCGGGCGGTGATCCGCTGCAGGAACGCCTCGAGGTTGCGCCGCGCCAGCGCCCGCACCAGCCCCTGCTTGTCGTGGAAGAACTGGTAGAACGTGCCGATCGGCACCCCGGCCCGGCGCGCGACCTCCTTGGTGGTCAGCGCCTCGTAGCCGACCTCGTCGAGCAGGAGCGCGCACTCGTCGAGCATCCGCTCAACCCGCTCGACGCTCCGGCGCTGGGCGGGGCGGCGGCGCAAGGTACTGGTCATGACCCCATCCTTGCGTACTTCCAGGAGATCAAGTCAGAGACTTTGACCTCGGTTAACATGAGCCTTACTCGCATAGCAGTGGAGGCCGCATGTTCCTCTGGGGTACGGCCACGGCCGCCTATCAGATCGAGGGAGCCACGGACGAGGCCGGCAGAGGCGTCTCCATCTGGGACACCTTCGCCCACGAGCCCGGCCGCACCAGGGACGGGCACACCGGCGACGTGGCCTGCGACCACTACCACCGCTGGCGCGAGGACGTCGCGCTCATGGCCGGCCTGGGCGTGAACGCCTACCGCTTCTCGATCTCCTGGCCGCGCGTGCTGCCGCTGGGCGCGGGCGAGGTGAACCGGCCGGGCCTGGACTTCTACGACCGGCTGGTGGACGCGCTGCTGGCGGCCGGGGTGCGGCCGGTGCCGACGTTGTTCCACTGGGACCTGCCGCAGGCGCTGGAGGAGCGCGGCGGCTGGATGAGCCGCGACGTCGCCGAGCTGTTCGCCGACTACGCCGCCACGGTCGCCGCCCGCCTGGCCGACCGCGTACCGCTCTGGATCACCCTGAACGAGCCGTTCGTCCACATGGCCTACGGCTACGCCATGGGCCTGCACGCGCCCGGCCGCCTCCTCATGACGGACGCGCTGCCGGCCGCCCACCACCAGTTGCTCGGCCACGGCCGCGCCGTGCAGGCGCTGAGGGCGGCCGGAGCCCGCCAGGTGGCGCTCACGAACAACTGCACGCCCGTCCGGCCCGCCTCGGGCGAGGAGGCCGACCTGCGGGCCGCCGACGCGTACGACGTGCTGCACAACCGCCTCTTCAACGACCCCGTGCTGCTCGCCGGATATCCGGACCTGTCCGCGTACACCGGGCACACCGGCTCCCTCGACTTCGTCAGGGACGGCGACCTGGAGACCATCGCCACCCCGATCGACGCCCTGGGGATCAACTACTACAACCCCACCCGCATCGCCGCCCCGACCGACGAGGGCCTCCCCTTCACCGACGCGGGCATCACCGGCCACCCCACCACGGCCTTCGGCTGGCCGGTCGTCCCCGACGGCCTGCGCGAGCTGCTGACGGGCCTCAAGGCCCGCTACGGCGCCGCCCTGCCCCCGATCCTGATCACCGAGAACGGCTGCTCCCAGCCGGACGTCCAGGAGCCGGACGGCACGATCGCGGACGAGGCCCGCATCGCCTTCCTCGACCGGCACATCGCCGCCATGCGGCAGGCCATGGCCGAGGGCGTGGACGTACGCGGCTACTTCGTCTGGTCGCTGCTGGACAACTTCGAGTGGGCCGAGGGCTACCACCAGCGCTTCGGCCTGGTGCACGTGGACTTCGCCACCCAGCGCCGCACCCCGAAGCGCTCCTACCACTGGTACCGGCGCTTCTTGGAGGCCCAGAAGGCCGGCCAGAACACGGGTCAGCACACGGGTCAGCACACGGGTCAGGACACGGGTCAGAACACCGACACGTGGACGTGGTCGTAGTGGTTGGCGGTCACGCCGCCCCGGTCGGACATCGGGTCCCAGCCGCCGCCTGACCGGATGTCGTAGTAGCGCTGCTTCCAGATGATGTACATGACGCCGATCCGGGCGCCGTTCTTGATCAGCCAGGCGGCCAGCGCGTCGCCGTTGGCCCCGTCGCCGCCCCCGGCCATGGTGCCGCCGCTGGACATCATGAAGTCGCAGGCCCGGCCCTTGCCGTGCTCGCCGGGGTCGCCGGGGCGCAGGCAGCCGACGCCGTACTTCATGGGGAAGTTCGCCATGATCTCCGCGCGTACCGAGATCATGCGGGGGGTCAGGCCCTCGGCGCCGCCGGGCTGCTGGAAGCCGTACTTGGCGAGCAGCTTCTCGATGTCCTTGCGCTTGGCCAGCATGTCCTTGATCTCTTTGCGCAACTTCTCGATCTTGTCGTTGGCGTTGAGCTTGGCCTCTTTGGACTTGTCGATCAGCTTCTGGATGTTCTCGACGCGCTTGGTCCGCTCGTCGGCCATGAAGGTCATGCTGGCGGCCTGGCCCAGCAGCTTGTACGGGTCGGTCTTCGGCGCGAAGAGCTGCATGTTGTCGAGCGGGCCCACCATGTAGGAGGTCTGGACGATGCGGCTCACCTCGGCCTGGGCGGCCTTGAGCTGCGCCTCCAGGGCGCCGGAGGTGTCGGTGGCCTTCTTCGCCTGGAGCTTGATGTCCTCCAGGCTCTGGATCTGGCCCCGGTAGAGCTCTTCGAGCTTGGCCGCCTGCTTGGTGAGTTTGCGCAGCTCGGCCGGGCTGGGATCGGCCGCCGCCGGAGACGGGGCGGGCAGTGCGAGCAGCGCGGCGAGGACGGCGACAAGACCGGCGAACCGCCAGATTCTCACGCCCGCCCCCTCCCCTCACAGTCGGACCGAAACTATAGAAGATGATCTTGATCCCTGTCACCTGAACGCCCGAACTGGCGCACCTTTGGAGAGACTTTGAGGGGTTTGTCCAACTTAGGACAGGAGGAAAGTTGGGTCTTGTCTAGATCGCTCCAAAGGTCTGGGATGGCGATCGATTCCGTCTCTGCGAAGGGGCAGACCGTGTCTCGATCATTAACCCTCGCCGCGGCCGTCGTACTCGGCTTAGGCACGTCCCTGGTGGCCACCGCCGCCGGGGCGTCCGTGGATCCGCTGCCGGCCCGCGACCGCATCGAGCTGTACCAGTTGGAAAGCCCTGCGGGCACCGCGCAGGCGCTCAGAGAGAAGGGCTTCGACGTCGTCCGGCACCAGACCGAGGGCGGCAAGGAGCACATCGAGCTGACCGCCGCGCAGGCAGATCTCGACGTCCTCGACAAGCTCGGCCACAAGCCGCAGCCCGTACGCAACCCACAGGGCCAGACCCAGCTCGAAGCGGCCAAGGCCCAGGCGGCCGGCGGGTACACCGTCTACAAGTCCTACTCCGAGCCCGGCGGCATCGCCGACCAGCTCAGGGCGATCGCGAAGGCCAACAAGGACGTCGTCGAGCTCCAGTCGATCGGCAAGTCGCTGAAGGGCCAGGACATCCTCGCCGTCAAGGTCAGCACGGGCGCCCGGCTGCTGCCCGACGGCCTCAAGCCCGCCACCCTGTTCTCCGCCACCCAGCACGCCCGCGAGTGGATCGCCACCGAGGTGGACATGCGGCTGCTGAAGCACGTGGTCGCGAACAAGGGCGCGCTCAGGGACCTGCTCAACAGGACCGAGCTGTGGTTCGTACCGGTGGCCAACCCCGACGGGTACGACTTCACCTTCACCGAGGGCAACCGCCTGTGGCGCAAGAACCTGCGTGACAACGACGGCGACGGCCGGATCACCCGCGGCGACGGCGTCGACCCGAACCGGAACTTCCCCACGAACTTCCACTACGACGAGGAAGGCTCGTCGAGCATCCCCAGCAGCGAGACCTACCGCGGCACCGGCCCGGCCAGCGAGCCCGAGACGCGGGCCATGGACGGCCTGCTCAGGCGCGTCGGCTTCGAGATGCAGCTCAACTACCACTCCTACGGCCCGCTGCTGCTCTACCCGAGCGGCTTCCAGATCGCCACGGAGACCGCCGACAACCCGATCTACGAGGCGCTCACCGGCGACGACGCCGAACCCGCCGTCCCCGGCTTCGACCCCGACCTCGGCGCCGAGCTGTACACCACCAACGGCGACACCAACGACCACGCGCACAACCGGTACGGGACCCTCTCCTGGACCCCCGAGCTGAACGAGGGCTGCGACGGCTGCGGTTTCGTCTTCCCCGACGACGAGGCCCTGGTGCAGGCCGAGTTCGAGAAGAACCTGCCCTTCGCGCTCGACGTCGCGAAGTCGGCCGTCAACCCGGTCGAGCGGGTCGGCCACCTGGGCAACAAGACGCCCGACTTCGTGCTCGACCCGTTCGAGACCAGCCACGGCAGGGACCAGGTCGTCCAGGTCAACGCCAAGCGCAAGCTGGGCCCGGTCCTCCTGAGCTACAAGGTCAACGGCGGCCGGACGAAGACCGTCCCGACCAGCGAGTGGAAGGGCGGCGAGCGCTACGGCAAGGGCTACGACCGTTACTACCACCGGCTGCGCGGCAAGATCACCGGAACCCGGCCGGGCGACCGGGTGCAGGTGTGGTTCGGCTCGATCGGCAAAAAGAGCGCCGACTTCACCTACACGGTCGCCTCGGACATCGGCGGCAAGGTGCTGGTCCTGGCCGCCGAGGACGTCACCGGCCTGAGCCCCGCACAGGGCGTCACCGAGGCCAAGTACGCCGACGAGTACGCCGCCGCCCTCCAGGCCGCCGGCTACAGCTCCGACGTGTACGACGTGGACAAGATGGGCCGCACGGCCCCGCACCCGCTGGGCGTGCTCAGCCACTACAAGGCGGTGGTCTGGGAGACCGGCGACGACATCATCCCCCGGTCGCCCGGCCAGGTGGCGGGCACCACGTCCAAGAGCGGCGTGGACACCGAGCTGGCCGTGCGCGACTACCTGAACGAGGGCGGCAAGCTGCTGCACGCCGGTAAATACCCGTCGTACGCGGCCAACGTCAACGGCTCCTACTACTTCGAGCCCGACCAGCCAGAGAACCCCGAGTGCACGGTGCCCGACGACCCGCCCTGCATCCCCGTGTTCAACGACTTCCAGCAGTACTACCTGGGCGCGTACGTCTTCTTCGACGACGCCGGCACCGACCACTCCACCGGGCAGCCGTTCGGGCTGCGGGGCAACGGCGGCGCGTTCGACGGCTTCGGCGCCACGATCGAGCCCGGCCACACCAACTCGTTCGTGGCCACCTCGGCCATCCTGCCCGCCGACCGGTTCCCGCGCTTCGCCAGCTCGGCGCAGGTGAAGTGGGCGCGGCCCGGCGGCCCGTTCGACCCGCACACCGGCTCCTGGGACGTCTACAGCGGCATCTCCGACGTCTCCTGGAAGCGGCTGACCAAGACCGTCGACCTGACCGGCAAGTCCAGCGGCGACCTGTCGTTCTGGACCTCGTACGACACCGAGGCCGCCTGGGACTTCCTGACGGTCGAGGCGCGTACGGCGGGCGGCGACGACTGGACCACCCTGCCGGACGTCAACGGGCACACCACCCAGGACACCGGCGCCAGTTGCCTGGCCGAGAACAGCGGCGGCTGGCGCACGATCCACCCGTTCACCCAGCGCTACCAGGGGGCGGACTGCGAGCCGACCGGCACGTCGGGCGCGTGGCACGCGGCCTCCGGCAACTCGAACGGCTGGCAGCAGTGGAAGGTCGACCTGACGCCGTACGCGGGCAAGCAGGTGGAGCTGTCGATCTCGTACGTCAGCGACTGGAGCACCCAGGGCGCGGGCGTCTTCCTCGACGACGCCACCGTCACCCTGGACGGCGCCGCTGCCGGGACGACCTCGTTCGAGACCGACCTGGGCGGCTGGGCCGCCGCGGCGGCGCCCGAGGGCTCCTCGCCGTCGATCAACAACTGGTTCAGGACGGACCAGGTGTTCGAGGAGGGCGGCGGCATCGTCACCGAGGACACGGTCTACCTCGGGTTCGGCGTGGAGAGCGTGAGCGACCAGGCGGCGCGTACTGACCTGGTCAAGCGTTCCATGCGGCACCTGCTCGGCGATCCGCGCTGACGCCGGTGAGAGGCCCGGCGCGCTGACGCCGGTGAGGGGTGCGACACGCGTCGCACCCCTCTTGCGTGTCCGGACAGAACATGGTTCGGTCGCCTTGAGGCGTACCGGCAACAAGCAAGCATTCGGTCAAGCAGGAGGCTCGCGACATGCGCCAGCACGACAAGCTGTTCATCGGGGGCGAATGGGTGGCCCCGGCGGGAACCGGCACGATAGAGGTCATCTCCCCGCACACCGAGGAGGTCGTCGGCCGGGTGCCCGACGGCACGGCCGAGGACATGGAGCGCGCGGTCGCCGCCGCCCGTGCGGCCTTCGACCACGGGCCCTGGCCGCACATGACGTTCGCCGAGCGGGCCGAGGTGATCGGCCGGCTGGCCGCGATCTACAACGAGCGGCAGGGCGAGATGGCCGGGCTCATCACCGAGGAGATGGGCTCGCCGATCACGTTCTCCAACCTCGCGCAGGCGCCGCAGCCGCTCGGCATGCTGCGGTACTACGCCGAACTGGGCAGGACGTTCGTGCAGGAGGACGAGCGGCCCGGGCTGTTCGGCCCGGTCACCGTCCGCAGGGAGCCGGTGGGCGTGGTGGCGGCCGTGGTGCCGTGGAACGTGCCGCAGTTCGTGACCATGACCAAGCTCGCCCCGGCGCTGCTGGCCGGCTGCGCGATCGTGCTCAAGCCGGCGCCGGAGACGCCGCTGGACGCGTACCTGCTGGCCGAGTGGGCGCACGAGGCCGGCCTGCCGGCGGGCGTGCTCAACATCGTGGCCGCCGGCCGCGAGGCGGGCGAGCACCTCGTCTCGCACAAGGACGTGGACAAGGTGGCCTTCACCGGCTCGACGGCGGCCGGGCGGCGCATCGCGGCCATCTGCGGCGAGCAGCTCAAGCGGGTCAGCCTGGAGCTGGGCGGCAAGTCGGCCGCGATCATCCTGGACGACGCCGACCTGGCCGCGAGCATGGGCTTCCTGTCCATGGCCACCCTCATGAACAACGGGCAGGCGTGCGTGGCGCAGACCCGCATCCTGGCCTCACGGCGGCGCTACGACGAGGTCGTGGACGCGATCGCGAACATGGCCGGCTCCCAGCCCGTCGGCGACCCGGCCGACCCGGCGACCGGCATCGGCCCGCTGGTGGCCCAGCGGCAGCAGGAGCGGGTGGAGGGGTACATCAGGATCGGCATGGAGGAGGGCGCCAAGGTCGTCGTGGGCGGCCTGGAGCGGCCGTACGACAAGGGCTGGTACGTGGCGCCCACGGTCTTCGCGGGGGTCGGCAACGACATGCGCATCGCCCGCGAGGAGATCTTCGGCCCGGTGCTGGCGGTGATCCCGTACGAGGACGAGGCCGACGCCGTACGCATCGCCAACGACAGCGACTACGGCCTGGCGGGCACGGTCTGGACGGCCGACGCCGAGCACGGCATGGAGGTGGCCCGCAAGGTGCGTACGGGGACGTACGGGGTGAACTGCTTCATGCTGGAGACCAACGCCCCCTTCGGCGGCTACAAGGCCAGCGGCATCGGCCGCGAGCTGGGCCCCGAGGGCCTCAACGGCTATCTGGAGTACAAGACGATCGCCCGGCTCGGCTGAGCGAAGCCGACCCCTCCGAAACCGACCCCGCCGAAACCGACCCTGCCGAAGCCGGACCCGCCGAGGACGGCGGGGCTTGACGACCGTGGGGCCCGCGGCACGTGCCGCGGGGCCCCGTCAACGCAGGATGTGCCACCCAGCGCGCCCCCGCGACGCTGGGCAACCGCCTGGTTACTACAGCAGTATGTCCCACGGCCACCGCAAAGACGGTTTCCTTCCCCAGGGACTTTCTCCCGGCGGATTTCATACATCCGCCCTAGGTAGACGTCTTTACGCTAGGAAAAGTTCGAAGAGATCCATTTGCCGATTCTGCGGACCAGTTCAGGCGTCGCCGCCGACTCCGCGTGCCCGAATCCGGGCTCGATCCACAGCTCCTTCGGCTCCCGCGCACCGGCGTAGAGCTGGTTGGCGTGGTCGAGCGGAAAGAAGGCGTCCGCGTCGCCGTGCACGATCAGCAGCGGCGTCGGCGCGACGAGCCCGGCGGCCTCGTGCGGCGGCACCGGGATCGGGTCCCACCGGCCCCGCGCGATCCTCGTACGCTTGGCCATCCTGGCCGCCAACCGGCCGAACGGCCGCTCGATGGCCCAGTGCACCTGCCGCATCGGCCTGGTGCCCCGGTAGTACCAGCGGGCCGGGCCGCTCACCGCCACCACGGCGTCGACCCCGCCGATCAGCCCGGCGTGGCGCACGGCCACCGCCGCCCCCATGGAGAAGCCCACGACCGCGATCTTGGCGTAGCCGACCATCCTGGCGTGCCGTACCGCCGCCTCCAGGTCGAGGATCTCCAGGTCGCCCACCGTGGTCTCGCCGCCGGAGCGGCCGTGGCCGCGGAAGTCGAAGGCCACCACACCGCCGTAGCCGCTCAGCACGTGCGCGATGCGGCGCGCGGTGCGCTCCCGCCAGGAGCCGGTGAAGCCGTGCGCCACGACGATGCCCACGTCCGCCCGCGCCCCAGCCCGGACCTCCACCCGCGCCTCCACCCGCGCCTCCCCACTGGGCCCCGTACGGGCGTCCACGCGGGCCGGCGGGGTGTGCGCGGCGTCGATGCGGACCCCGTCCTCGGTTCTCAGCATGACGGGGAAATGGGGTGCGATGGGCATGGACCCGAGCTTATGACCGCCCGGTCTCCCGGCCGTGCTCGGCCGCCCACACCGCGATCTGCGAGCGGGTGTCGAAGCCCAGCTTGTCCATGATGTTGGCGACGTGCCTGGCCACCGTGGCCGGGCTGATGACCAGCTCCACCCCGATGGCCCGGTTGCTCAGCCCTCGGGTCAGCAGCGCGGCGATCTCGCGTTCCCTGGTCGTCAGGCCGCCCTGCCGGGGGCCCGCCGCCGGTACGGACGGCATCAGCGCGGGATCGCCGACGCGGGCCGGCTCCACCAGCCACACGCCGTCGGCGAACCGGGCGGACGCCTGCGCCGCCACGCGCAACGACAGCCTGGACTTGCCGATGCCGCCCACGCCGCTCAGCGTGATCACGCGTTCGTCGCGGACGAGGGAGCCCAGCTCGGAGAGGTCACGCGCACGCCCGACGAAGGGGTTGGGCTCAACGGGCAGATTGTGCGGGACGTGCACGGTCATGTCGCGGCCCAGGTGATCTTGGGAGAAACTCCTTCGCCGTCAAGTCTCCCTCGCCGCGCCGTCCCGCGGGATCGCTTTGCCTGCGAAGTCAGCAGCCGGTCGGGGACGGGTGTGAGTCGGTCAGGTCGGCGACGCTCATGATGATCCGCACCCGGGTCTCGTCGGCCGCCTCCAGGGCCTGCGGGAGATTGGAGACCATCACGCGGGCGCAGCTCTCCTTGATGCGGTCGTGCAGTGTCGGGGTGTCCAGGTCGGCGGGCAGGGGCCACACGACACCGCCCGCGGCGATCACCGCGTCGGTCGCCACCAGCAGGTCGGGGCCGACGGGCAGGCAGATGAGCACGGTGTCGCCAGCGCGCACTCCTCTTCGCCGCAACTGGACGGTCGCGACCGCGGACCTCTCGTCCAGTTGCTCCTCGGTGAGCTTCAGGCCCGTGCCCGAATCCACCATCACGATCCGCTCATCCATGTCGCCCACGGTATGGAGGGCGTCTCGTGCACACATGGGGCGGAATATGCAGATCCCTATGCAGAAGCGCGCGCCCCCGCTACGAGGACGGGCTCGGGTGCTCGGCGGCCCAGACCGCGATCTGCGCCCGTGAGGTATATCCAAGCTTCTCCATGATGTTGGCGATATGCCGGGCCACCGTCGCAGGGCTGATCACCAGTTCCTCCGCGATGGCCCGGTTGGACAGGCCGCGGGTGAGCAGGCCGGCGATCTCCAGCTCGCGGGTGGTCAGCAGCGAGTGCTTGACACGCTCGGCCGCGACCGGCGCCCGCTGCGCGGGCCGCTCGCCCTCCAGGACGTGGCGGGCGGCGTCGTCGGGGCTCATCGCCCGGCCGCGCGACCACAGCGACGTCGTACGCCCGTCGCCCAGCTTCGTACGGGCCCGGCCGAGCAGCTCCTCGATCCTGGTCGTGGCCGAATGCTGGCCGATCGCCTGGCGCAGCGTGGCCGCCGCCGCCGCGGCCAGCACGGCCCCCTCCAGGTCGCCTTCGTACTCGGCCAGCACCGACAGCCCCACCAGGCACCGGGCCACGCCCTGGCGCTGCCCGGTCTCCCTGCCCAGCGCGAGGCTGGCGGCCAGCCGCTCACGCGCGACGCCGAACTCGTGCAGCATCGCCGCCACCCGGCCGATCCTGGCCAGGCAGCGCGCCAGCTCCAGCTCGCCGCCCAGCTCGCTCAGCCAGGGCACGGCCATCTCGTATTGAGCCTTGGCGGTCACCAGGTCGCCGCGGGCCTCGGCCACCGCACCGAGCTGGGCGGCGGTCCTGGCCATGATCCAGCGGTGGCCGTGCTCACGCGCGCGGGCGAGCGCGTCCTCGCCGTGGCGCTGGGCCTCGCGCAGCCGGCCACGCGTCAGGGCCACCGCCGACAGCCCGGCCAGCCCCGCCGCCTGGTTCCAGGTGTCGCCGGAGCGCAGGGCGAGGGCCAGCCCCTCCTCCGCGTGGTGCAGCGCCTCGTCGGAGCGGCCGATGCGCAGCAGCACCACGACCATGAGGCTGTGCATGACGCAGCGCGGGAAGATGTTGTCGGGCGCCATGCCGTCCAGGCTCTGCCCGGCCACCTCCAGCGAGCGGCCCAGCTCGTCTCGCGCCTCGAGCCCGTAGGCGAGGTACGCCCGCCCGTGCGCGATCTGCTCGGCGGGCACGCCGTCGGTGTCGAGCGAGAGCAGCAGCTCGACCCAGCCGACGATCTCCGTCAGGTTGCCGCCCAGGGGCAGCAGCCCTGTGCTGGTCTGGCACAGCCGCAGGCCCTGGGCGATGTTGCCGGACTCGGCGGCCCAGTCGAGCGCCACCCGCTGGTCGTCGATCAGGTCGCGGCTCGCGATCACGGCCTCCAGCCGCTTGGGCCACGGCACGCCCTGCTCGAATATCTCCCGTTCGAAGTGGCGCTGCTGCAGCTCGCACAGCACGTCGAGGTGGCGCTGGCGCAGCACCTCGCGCTCGCCGGCCTGGTCGAGGCGCTCGACCGCGAAGCGCTTGATGGTCTCCAGCAGCCAGTAGCGCCTGCGGCTCTCGTCGCACAGCACGAGGGACTTGTCGACCAGGCCGCCGAGCAGATCGACGATCTCGCCGGCCGCGATGGGCCGCTCGGCGCAGATCTGCTCGGCCAGGTCGAGATCGAAGTCTCCGGCGAACACCGACAACCGGCGCAGCAGCACCTGCTCCTTGACCGAGAGCAGGTCGAAGCTCCACTCGACGGCCGCCAGCAGCGTGCGCTGCCGGGCCGGAGCCGTACGCCCGCCGGTGGTGAGCAGGGAGAACCGGTCGTCGATGCGGTCGGCGATCTGGCCGGGGCTGAGCAGGCTCGTACGGGCCGCGGCCAGCTCGATCGCCAGCGGCAGCCCGTCGAGCGCCCGGCACAGGCGCACCACGTCGGACAGGCTCTCGGGGCCCAGCCGGGTGCCCGCGGCCACCGCGCGGTCCATGAACAGTTGCACCGACTCGGCCTCCGGGGTGGCCTGGTCGGGCAGGTCGAGCGGCGGCACCCGCCAGATCAGCTCGCTGGCGATGCGCAACGGCTCACGGCTGGTGGCCAGCACGCGCAACGCCGGGCAGGCCGCCACCAGCGCCGCGGCCACCTCGGCGCACCTGTCGACCAGGTGCTCGCAGTTGTCCAGCAGCAGCAGGCAGCGCTGGTCGCGCAGCCTGGCGGTCATGGTGTCGAGGAGCGGGCGGCCCGTCTCCTCGCGTACGCCGAGCACCCGGGCGATCTCCTGCTCGACCAGCTCCGGACGGCTGAACCTGGCCAGCTCGACCAGCCAGACACCATCGGGGAAGGCGGGCAGCAGCCCGTCGGCCACCACCAGGGCCAGCCGGGTCTTGCCGATGCCGCCGACCCCGCACAGCGTCACCACGCGGGTCTCCCCGAACAGGCCGTGCAGGTCGTCGAGGTCTCTCTCGCGGCCCACGAACCGGTTGGGCGCGGCCGGAAGGTTGTGCCGGGGGAAATCTGGCATGTGCTCACCCTGCGTCGCGGAAGGATCACACTCTCCCACAGTGTCGCACTTTTCACAGGCCAAGCGAGCTTACGACCGCCCTTTCGTCGACGACACGCAGAACGGGGTCGCCCAGCAGCCGCCTGGCCAGGTCGTACGGGGCGACGACCACGGTGGCCCGGCGCTCCTGGGCCAGCACGCGGCAGCCGAGCAGGCTCGGCTCGTGGGGGACGACGACGTGGGCGCCGGAGGTCATCGCCAGATCGATGACCCGCAGGCCGCGGAACGGCTCGCTCACCGCGCTGATCAGGACGTCGTCCTTGCCCACCACCAGCCGCATGGAGACCCTGCGCAGATCGGCGGCCAGCTCGGTGTTGTCGAACATGCGCACGCCGTCGAGCGTGAACGCGGGCCCCGCCAGCGGCCCGAACTCCAGCATCCCGCCGGCCAGCAGCTCGCTGAACGGCCGGGCGCCCGGCGTGGGCCGGAACGAGAAGACCTGGTCCACCTTGACCGAGGCGGGGTCGTAGTGGTCATGGGCGATCATCATGCGGGCCGCGCCCGTCGACCCGAGCACCGCGACCCCGCCGGCCCAGGCCACGGCGTGCACCGCCACGGGCAGGGTCGCGCCGAGCGGGACGTTGACGAGCACGTGCTCGCCGTAGCGCAGCCCCTGGGCCCGCAACCCGGCCGCGGCCCTGGTCACCCGTCTCGCGAAGGCCGCGTAGGAGAGCACCTCGCCGGTCCTGACGTCGCTCACCGCCGGCTGATCGCCCTGCATCGGTGCGGCTGCCATAACCAGCTCAGTCCAGGTCATGCCGCCAATCTAAGGACCAGGCCGGGGCTTGCCATGCGCACAATTGTGCAACCAGCTATGTAGACCAGCGCCTCTGACCATACGTATGGACTACAGGCGGATCATAGGTACCCCATCGGCACGGTCCGTACGCGCGGCGCGGGCGCGGGGACACCGTTCGCGTGGATGTTCGGGCAGGTACCGGCCCCTCAGGCGTAACGGCGGCGTCGCCCGCGCGTACCCTCCCCGCCATCTTGCCCCGCGCCTGCCATCGGAGGGGATCAACTAGACTTAGGAGGTCGCGACTTCGCGCGGCCGCCCCCACGACACAGAGCGAGACGTCATCATGCCTTTGAACAGCCGCGACGACCTGCGGAACATCGCGATCATCGCGCACGTCGACCATGGCAAGACCACGCTGGTCGACGCCATGCTCTGGCAGTCCGGGGCATTCCGCGCCAACCAGGATGTCGACGACCGCGTCATGGACTCCAACGACCTCGAGCGCGAGAAGGGCATCACCATTCTCGCGAAGAACACGGCGGTCAAGCACGGCGGCATGACCATCAACATCATCGACACGCCCGGGCACGCAGACTTCGGCGGCGAGGTCGAGCGCGGCCTGTCGATGGTCGACGGCGTCGTGCTGCTGGTCGACGCCTCCGAGGGGCCGTTGCCGCAGACCCGGTTCGTGCTGCGCAAGGCGCTGGGCGCCAAGATGCCGGTCATCCTGTGCATCAACAAGGTCGACCGCCCCGACGCGCGCATCAAGGAGGTCGTCGACGAGGTCTACGAGCTGTTCATGGACCTCGACGCCACCGAGGAGCAGATCGACTTCCCGATCGTCTACGCCTCCGCGAAGGCCGGCCGGGCCTCCATGGAGCGTCCCGCCGACGGCGGCATGCCCGACTCCGAAGACCTCGAGCCGCTCTTCGACATCATCAAGTCGACGATCCCCGCGCCCACCTTCGACCCCAGCGCGCCGCTGCAGGCCCACGTCACCAACCTCGACGCCTCCTCCTACCTGGGCCGCATCGCGCTGTGCCGGATCCACCAGGGCGTCATGCGCAAGGGCCAGCAGGTGGCCTGGTGCCGCACCGACGGCTCGATCCAGCGGGTCAAGGTCACCGAGCTGCTCATGACCGAGGCGCTGGAGCGCAAGCCGGCCGAGGAGGCGGGCCCCGGAGACATCATCGCCCTCGCCGGCATCCCCGACATCATGATCGGCGAGACGCTGGCCGACCCCGACGACCCGCGCCCGCTGCCGCTGATCACGGTCGACGAGCCGGCCATCTCGATGACCATCGGCACCAACACCTCGCCCCTGGTGGGCAAGGTCAAGGGCGGCAAGGTCACCGCCCGCATGGTCAAGGACCGGCTCGAGAAGGAGCTGGTCGGCAACGTCTCGCTGCGCGTGCTCCCGACCGACCGCCCCGACGCCTGGGAGGTGCAGGGCCGCGGCGAGCTGGCGCTGGCCATCCTGGTCGAGCAGATGCGCCGCGAGGGCTACGAGCTGACCGTCGGCAAGCCGCAGGTGGTCACCAAGGTCGTCGACGGCAAGGTGCACGAGCCGGTCGAGCGGGTGACGGTCGACTGCCCGGAGGAATACCTCGGCGCGGTCACCCAGCTCCTGGCCGTGCGCAAGGGCCGCATGGAGCACATGACCAACCACGGCACCGGCTGGATCCGGATGGAGTTCGCGGTGCCGGCCCGAGGGCTGATCGGCTTCCGTACGGAGTTCCTGACCGAGACCCGCGGCACGGGCCTGGTGCACCACGTGTTCGACTCCTACGAGCCGTGGTTCGGCGAGCTGCGCACCCGCAACAACGGCTCCCTGGTGGCCGACCGGTCCGGCCCGGTGACCGCGTTCGCGATGCTCAATCTCCAGGAGCGCGGCGTGCTGTTCATCTCGCCCGGCACCGAGGTCTACGAAGGCATGATCATCGGCGAGAACTCCCGGTCCGACGACATGGACGTCAACATCACCAAGGAGAAGAAGCTCACCAACATGCGCTCCTCCACCAGCGAGGAGACGGAAAAGGTGATCCCGCCGCGCGCCATGTCGCTCGAGCAGGCCCTGGAGTTCATCCGCGAGGACGAGTGCGTGGAGATCACTCCGGAGAACGTGCGCATCCGCAAGGTGGTGCTCGACGGCGCCACCCGGGGCCGCGCCGCCGCCCGCGCCAAGCGCGCCTGACGCCGAAGTTCCCCACCGGCCGCGTTTTGCTCGCTTTATGCGAACAAGGCGCGGCTTTCGGCTAATTACCGACATCACGGGTTATTGTCGGCTGTCAACCCCCCGCCCCAGCCTCCTGCGATGCCGGAGACTCCCCCGGGCCACGCCGTAAAGAAGCGTTGTCATGGTAGAGCTGTAATCACACCGTGACCTTTCGATATAGAACAATCGCGCGCACCGGAGAATCATCCAAATTGTGGGAAAGCTCCGAATGGCAATCGCGTTCGGGCTGGCTCTGGTGTCATTGGGGGCAATCGTTTGGTGCACCGTCGCAGCCAGACCGGTAACAGGCCCTGCGCCGCCCAGGGGCGGGGCGCCGCACAACCCGTGGGTGGCCGCCGCCGGCCGCGCCGATCCCGAGGTGCGCTGGGCCCGCAAGGCCTCCACCGAGGTGACGATCAGCAGAGCGCGCGAGGCCGACCTGGAAGAGGTGCCCGAAGGGCGCCTCGACCCCCGCAACCGCCAGGTCAAGGTGAGCATCGTGCACCGGCTCCGCCTGGCCAGGAAAGACCCGCTCGTCGAGGCGCTGCGGCAGGGCGGCGGCTTCCCTGGCACACTCCAGCAGGTCACCGACGCCGCGTTCGGCGCCACCAAGGTGGACGGGCCCGGCCTCGCGCCGACCACCCGCCTGGCGCCCGTCCTCAGCTCGACCGCGACGCGGACCACGGCGCAGTTCACGGTGACGATCCTGCGCCAGCTCACCACGGACGACCTGCTGAAGCTGGACTTCAACGCCCCCAACGCCTTCCCCCTGATCGTGACCGGCCGCTCCATCGCCGTGCTGCCCGGGGAGTGGCGGGTGCTGCGGCTGGAGGGCATCACGCCCGAGCTGGAGCAGGAGGACCGGCTGACCTTCGTGGTCGGGGCCTACCCGGTGAGCATGACGCTGGCCCCCGACGCGTACGGGTTCGCCGACGAGGAGTTGGCCGACGACTTCTCGTGGGCCACCGCGCTGGGCGCGCTCACCGCGGCCGCGCTGCTCGTCTTCCTGCTGCGCTCGCTCGGCCAGGGGTGGTGGACGCGGCTGCCCAACCGGGAGCTGTTCGTCGGGCTGGCACTGGCGGCGCCCATCCTGCTGATCCCGCTGTTCGCCGAGAGCTGGTCGGCGGCGGCGTACGTGATCCTCTTCGTCGCCGTGCCCCTGCTCGCGGTGCGGCACGCGGGCCGCATGATCCCCACCAGCCCGCCGTGGACCACCCGTGACCTGCTGATCGCGACCGGGGCGGGCGTGCTGCTCGGGCTCGGCATGCTCAGTTGGTCGTGGCTGCACGGGCAACTGTCCGGCCAGGCCCTGCTGGCGGGCGGGGCGGTGGCCGCCCTGGCGGCGGCCGGCTCCGCCGTCGCGTTCAGCGTGGACCTCGGGGTGCGGGCGGTGATCGTACGGCTGGCGGTGTTGTCGGCCGCGGCGGCCATCGCGCTGCTGGCGCTGGCGCTGTGGCTGCGGGCGGTGCTGGGCGGCGTGTACCCGCCCGACAGCATCCGGCTCGTCCTCGCGCTGGCCTGGGCCCTCATCCCGATCGCCGCCCTGGCCCTGGCGACCAAGCAGTGGAAGCGCCAGGCCGTCGTGGGAGCCGTGGTCATCAGCCTGCTCGTGCAGGGCTGGCCCACCGAGTGGCTGGACTCGGGGTCGTGGAGCCTGGCCGTCGAGCAACCGGAGCCCCGGCTCGGCAGCCTCACGCTCACGCCGATCGTGCGGGGAGTGCTGGGGTTGTTGCTGCTCGGGTTCGTGATGCTGGTGCTGCGGCTGAGGCGGCTCGGCGGGCGGCTGCCTGCGATCGACAACCCGGTCGCCGAGTCGACCATGATCGCCGTACTGATGGTGCTGTACGTCACCCCGGGCGGCAGCACCACGCTGGCCGACATCGACGTGCCCCTGCCCCTGCTCGCCGTCACCTCGCTCGTGGCCTGGGGGACCTCGCGCTGGCTGCTCACCGGCCCGCGCCTGGCCGTCGCCGAGCCCGCCGACCAGGACGAGCACCGGCGACTGGTCAGGGCCGCCCTGCACCGCCGCCTCCTGCTCGTCTCCGAGCAGGAGCTCTACCGCATCGGACGCGGCCGGATCGGCGCGGGCGACCTGTCGATCCCCGACTTCGAGGAGCAGCGCAACGCCCTGGAGGGGGCGCTCAACCGGCACGGGAAACATCCGGAGACGGCCTTCGCGACGTGCGCGGGATGCACGCCCTGGCACAACGGCGTGCACGCGTTCACCGTCGCCCTGCTGCTGAGCCTGCCCTTCGCCCTCGTGTACGGCCGCCCCGAGGGCGTCGACCTGACCAGCTTCGTCTTCGACAGCCGCTACCTGTTCGCACTGCCCGCCTTCGGGTTCCTGTTCGGCTACTTCTACCCGCGCCTACGTGGCACCCAGCCGATGACCAAGGCCCTGTACCTGATGGCGGCGGCCCTGCTGACGGAGCTGTCGGGATATCTGTCGACGCTCGCCGAGCCGGACATCGGGGCCATCGACAAGCTGCAGGTCGTGGGCATCGTGGTGGGCCAGGTGATGCTGGTGTGCATCGGGCTGGGGTTGTTCTGGGAGTGGCGGATCATGCACCTGGCGGGGGAACCCTGGGCGCGGGTGCGCAACCTGCGCAGCGTACGCAGCCTGGCCGCGCCGACCCTGGCCCTGGTGCTGGCGGCGGGCACCACGGCGGCGTCGTCGGCGGCGGGCCAGACGGTCGACCGCATACTCAAGGGCGACCAGGTCACCAGCTCGACAACCACCCGCTGACCGTCGGGCCCCGGCGAGCCCGGCGGCCGGTCAGCGGCGGGGCAGCTCGCTCCCGCGTACGTGCGCCCCCAGCCACTCCACCAGCGGCCCGAACGACCGCCACGCGCGCTCGACCCGCTCCCGCGCCTCTCCCGTGTGCACCCACGGCTCTGGCTCGAACTGCAGGCCCGCGTACAACGACTTGTGCCGCAGCAGCTCGATCCGCGGATGGTCCTCCTCGAACCCCCGCGGCCGGGTCTTGAGCCGCTCGCCCAGCAGCTCGTAGCCCTCGGCCACGAGCGACTCTGTGATCGACTCCAGCGGCTTGCCCGACAGGTCGGAGTCGACCGCCGCCCGGTAGCGGGCCACCTGGTCGGCGGCCGTGGTGTAGACGCCGCCCGCCGTGAACAGCCCCGCCGCGCTCAACTCGACGTAGAGCCCGATGCCGGGCATCAGGTCGGCGAACGCGCCCTGATGCGTCTTGTACGGGGACTTGTCCTTGGAGAAGCGCACGTCGCGGTAGGGCCGGAAGAGCTGGGCGCCCCCGAACTCCCCGGCCAGCTCGTCGGTGAGCGCCACCATGGGCGCCCGCACGCAGTCTTCGTAGAGGTGCTTGTGCCGGGCGAAGTAGGTCTTGGAGTTGTCCGCCTCGAGCCCCTCGTAGAAGAGGAACGCCTCGTCGGGAAAGCCGGTGAAACCCATGCCGACAAGGGTGCCACGACCGACCGACAACCCGGAAAGCCGATCACCGCGCCATGTACATCCGCCCCGGCGAGGGAGTCCTGCCGTACAACTCCGAGACGGTGACGAAGGTGTAGCCCTTCCTGCCGAGCGTGTCGAGCATCTCGGGCACGGCGTCCACGGTGCTGCGGTGGATGTCGTGCAGGAGGATGATCGACCCGGGCTTGGCGCTGCCGGCCCGCCTGGCCACGACGGAGGAGACCCGGTCCCGCCAGTCCATGGTGTCGACGTTCCACATGATCTGGGCCAGGCCCTCGCGCCGGGTCTCGGCCGCGACCTCCTCGTTCGTCGCCCCGTACGGCGGGCGCATGACCCGCATCCGCACCCCCGTGAGCCGCTGCACGATCTCCTCCGTGTGCTCCAGCTCCCGTCTGAGCGCCTCGTGCGACAGCCCGGTGAGCGCCGGATGGCTCCACGAATGGTTGCCGATCTCGTGGCCGTCGTCCACGATGCGCCGGACCGTGTGCCCGCCCTTGTCGGCCGCCACCATCTGCCCGACGACGAAGAACGTGGCCTTGACGTCACGCACGCTCAACATGTCAAGGAGCCGCCAGGTGTGCTCTCCTGGCCCGTCGTCAAAGGTCAGAGCCACACATTTGAGCCGGGCGCAGTCGAACTTGCGACTGCGCGGCCAACCGGCCTGCATCGAGACCAGCTTCTTGGCCAGGACGACCGGATCGACCGCGACCGGCGGCCGGGCGGGTACGACCGGCGTCTTCGACTGCTGCTGGCGGCGCGGCACCGACTGCGTGACACAACCCACCAAGGCGAGCAGGGCCAGCGGCAGGGCCCAAACGCGCATGCTTCCCCCCGAAACGCCGCATGCGGGGGCCTACGGATAATCCTGGACCGGTGCCCCCCGCAGCTCCCTGACCAGGTCGTCCCACCAGAGTGGGATATCCGCCTGCAATTCCTGGAAGCGGCGCGCCACGCGCATGGCACATCCGACCGGATCCGTACCCAGATGCCGACGTTTCACCGGCCCTTCCTGCCAACGGTAAAAACCATCTCTATAGCGCACGACCAGGCCGATCCACACGGAGATGGTCTCGTCATCGCCGACCTCGTAGGCGCTGGTGACACCCAGACCGTGCAGCTCCATCTGGAGTTTCTCCGTCGCCGTTCGGGCCTCGCTCACACGTCACCCCCTGCCGACGTTCGCCGTCCGGGCCCACCGACGGGCGCGGCCACCGCACACAGGGGATGTACCCAGCCACGGGCATCAGCCGTCCAAGACATGGAGTAATCATGAAACTCCACCGGGTCATCCGTAGGGCTTTCCCGCTTATTGGTCAGGTTATTTGTCAGGAGTCGCGTGGTCACCCGTGCGGGTCGCGCGGCGCGTACGCCGGGGGCACGTCGTGGGCCTCTCTCGGCTCGGCCACGACCATGACGAGCCTCAGCTCCTCGGTGCCCCGGTTCGCGTAACGGTGCGGGCGGTCGGCGGTGAAGAGCACGGCGGCGTCCTTGCCGATCACGTGACTCCTGCCGTACACGGTGAGCGTCAGCTCGCCCTCCAGCACGGTCAGCATCTCGCGGGTGCCCGGCGGGTGCGCGTCGCCGTCGTGGTGCTCGCCCGGGGCCAGCCGCCAGTCCCACAGCTCCATGATCATCGGCATGTCCGCGCCCACCAGCAGCCGCGCCTGTACGTCGCCCTGGTGGAACGTGACCACCTCCGACTTGTCCACCACCCGCACCGTCGGCACGTCGGCGACCTCCACCAGCCGGGCCACGGTGACCCCGAGCGCGGAGGCGATGCGGGTGAGCGTGGAGACGCTCGGGTTCGTCCGGCCCTGCTCGACCTGCACCAGCATGCCCCTGCTCACCCCCGATCTGGCGGCCAGCGCGTCGAGGGTCAGCCCGCGGTGGGCGCGCTGGGCGCGGACGTTGTTCGCGATGGCCTGGTTGACCAGCTCCGGATCTTCCATGGGAGTGCAGTGTAGTGAATTAGATTTGCAGTGGAATGTACTCTATGTGATGTACTGCCAGTGCAATACATTGAACTGGAAGGGAGTCCGCCGTGACAGTGATCCTGGCGACCGCCTGCGCGATCGTGTACGGCACGGCCGACTTCTTCGGCGGCCTGGCCACCCGGCGCTCCCAGGTGCTGTCGGTCGTGGCGCTCTCGCAGACCGCGGGCCTGGCGCTGATCCTCGGCCTGTTACCGCTGCTGCCCGGCGCGTACGACGGCACCGCGCTGTCCTGGGGGCTGGCCGCGGGGCTGTCGGGGGCGGCCGGGCTGGTGCTGTTCTACCGGGCGCTGGCCACGGGCGTCATGTCGGTCGTGGCCCCGACGACCGCGGTCACCTCGGCCGCGCTGCCCGTGGTATTCGGGCTGGCGTCGGGCGAGCGGCCGCAGGTCTGGGCGCTGGTGGGCGTGGCCCTGGCACTCGGGGCGGTGCTGCTGGTCAGCCAGGACAGGTCCGAGGGCGGGCGGGTCTCACTCCCCGTGGTGCTGACCTCCCTGGCCGCGGGCGCGGGGTTCGGCGGCTTCTTCATCCTGCTGGCCATGGCGCCGCACGAGGCCGGCCTGTGGCCGCTGGTCGGCGCGCGCATGTCGTCGGTGTCCGCGGTGGCCCTGCTCGCGCTGCTCACTCGCCGCGGGCTCAGGCCGGGCCCCGGCTCGCTGCACATCATCGTGGCCGCCGGGGTGCTCGACATGGCCGCGAACGTGCTCTACCTCCTGGCGCAGCGGGGCGGCCTGCTCAGCCTCGTCGCCGTGCTCGTCTCGCTCTACCCGGCCAGCACACTGCTGCTGGCCAGGCAGGTGCTCGGGGAGCGGCTGCGGGCCGTACAGGTCGCAGGGGTGGTGTGCGCGCTCGCCGCGGTGGCGCTCATCGCCGTCGCACAGCACCCCTAGCCCGTTTCGCCCATTAGCCCGTTTCGCCCATTGACGACCCCTGCCCGGCTACATCACGACGGGGGTCGCGGGCGGGCCCTTGAGCCTGGTCTCAGGCGGCGCGCTGGGCGGGGAGGCGCACGGCGCCCTCCTCGCGGGCGTACTCTTCCAGCATCCCGCGGAGCTGGCGGCGGCCACGGTGCAGCCGCGACATCACGGTGCCGATGGGCGTGCCCATGCGCTCGGCGATCTCCTTGTACGCGAAGCCCTCCACGTCGGCCAGGTAGACGGCCACGCGGAAGTCCTCCGGCAGGGAGCGCAGGGCGTTCATCACGACGCTGTCGGGCAGCCGGTCGAGAGCCTCCGTCTCGGCCGAGCGCAGGCCGGTCGAGCTGTGCGACTCGGCGGCGTGCAACTGCCAGTCCTCGATGTCCTCGGCGGCGGACAGCTTGGGCGAGCGCTGCTTCTTCCGGTAGTCGTTGATGAAGTTGTTGGTCAGGATCCTGTGCAGCCACGCCTTGAGGTTGGTGCCCTCGCGGAACTGGTGGTAAGACGTGTACGCCTTGGCCACCGTCTCCTGCACCAGGTCCTCCGCGTCGGCGGTGTTGCGGGTCAGACGCATGGCGGAGGCGAAGAGCTGCGACGTCACGGGCACGACATCGCGCTCGAACCAGTCCTGACGCTGCTCATCGGTCATAGTGATCAAAATCATTTCCCCCTTGCGCTATCCCCCGTTTCGGCCCAGGCCGCCTGACGGCGGTTCCATCCTCCCAAGTCCTAGGTAAGGGATGCGTTAGGGAGGTTCCGCCTCGCTCAGCAGGGGGTTTCGTCCATCTGCTCGCGGCGTGCGTGGTCACGTCCACGGCCGGACAAGTCTCGTTAGCATAACACTACCCACCCAATATTGTAGGAATAGTGGCGAAAGTCACATGGGATAGCGTATGGAGGGTGAGATTCACGGACCGTCATGATACCGGCACGCGCCGCTGGGTGGCGGAGGCCATTCGCAAGGTCGAGGCCGACGCCAACCGAAGTTGCGACACCCATCTCCACGTCTTTCCGCTGCCCTCGCGCTGGGGAGTAAACCTTTATCTGAAAGACGAGTCGGTGCACCCAACCGGTTCACTCAAACATCGGCTCGCCCGCTCCCTATTCCTGTACGGCCTGGCCAACGGCTGGATCGGCCCGGCCACGACGATCGTGGAGGCGTCGAGCGGATCGACCGCCGTCAGCGAGGCTTACTTCGCCCGGTTGCTGGGCCTGCCGTTCATCGCGGTCATGCCCGCGTCCACCTCCCCGGAGAAATGCCACCTCATCGAGTTCTACGGCGGGAAATGCCATCTGGTCGACGACCCCGGCGCGATCCATGACGAGTCGCACCGCCTGGCGGCCAAGACCGGCGGCCATTTCATGGACCAGTTCACCTACGCGGAGCGGGCCACCGACTGGCGCGGCAACAACAACATCGCTGAATCAATCTATTCACAGATGTCCATGGAGCCCCACCCGGTGCCGGCCTGGATCGTGGTCGGGGCCGGCACCGGCGGCACCTCCGCCACCATCGGCCGCTACATCCGCTACCGCCGCCACCCCACGCGCCTGGCCGTCGCCGACCCGGAGGGCTCGGCCTTCTACCCGAGCTGGGTCTCGGGCGACACCTCGGTCACGACCCCCGGCTCGCGCATCGAGGGCATCGGCCGGCCGCGCGTGGAGCCCTCGTTCCAGCCGACGGTCATCGACCGCATGATCGCGGTGCCCGACGCCCGCTCGATCGCGGCCATGCGCTGGACGCGCGAGGTCACCGGCCTCGACGTGGGCGGCTCGACGGGCACGAACCTGGCGGCCTGCGTCGACCTCGTCGCCGAGATGCGCGCGGCGGGCGAGCGGGGCAGCATCGTGACGCTGGTGTGCGACAGCGGCGACCGCTACCGCGGCACGTACGGCAACCCCGGCTGGCTGGCCGGCCAGGGCCTCGACACCGAGCCCCACCTGGCTGAGCTGCGCGCTTTCCTGACCGGCTGACCCACGACGAGTAAGGCATACCTAAATTAGGTTAGCCCTGCCTAAGCTGGCATACTTCAGCGAGATCGGGCAATCGTCGAGGAGGACACGGGTGAGCGCAACCGCCGTCGCCCCGCGCCTCCATGGCATTCACCGGCGCAGGCTCGGCATCCTGCTCGTTCTGTTCGCCTCCGTGGCCGTCGCCGTGGTGCTGAGCATCACGATCGGCTCCAAGTCCGTCCCGCTCGCCGACGCCTGGCACGCGCTCACCGCCCCCACCGGCACCGAGAACGACATCGTCATCCGCTCCCTGCGCCTCCCGAGGACCGCCCTGGGCGTGCTGGCCGGGCTCGCGCTCGGCGTGGCGGGCGCGCTCATGCAGGGTCACACCCGCAACCCGCTCGCCGACCCCGGGCTGCTCGGCGTCACGCAGGGCGCGGCGTTCGCGATGGTGTCGTCGATCATCCTGTTCGGCGTCTCCAGCCTGCTCGGCTACATCTGGTTCGGCCTGGCGGGCGCGCTGGTGGCCAGCGCGGCGGTGTTCGCGCTGGGCATGGTGGGGGGCAGGGGGAGCCCCACCCCGGTCACGCTGGCGCTCGCCGGAACCGCCGTCAGCGCCCTCCTGTACGCCATGACCTCGGCCATCGTCCTCCTCGACGAGCAGGCCATGGACGTGTTCCGTTTCTGGCAGGCGGGCTCGATCGCGTCCAGGGGCGCCGACGTGCTCTGGCAGGTGCTGCCGTTCATCGTGGCCGGTCTGGTGCTGGCGATGGTGAACGCCCCCGCGCTGAACGCCCTCTCACTCGGCGAGGACGTCGCCCGCGGCCTCGGCCAGAACATCCCCATGACCCGGGCCGTCGGGGTGGCCGCCGTCACCCTGCTGACCGGCGCCTCGGTGGCCGCCTGCGGCTCGCTCGCCTTCGTCGGGCTCATCGTGCCCCACCTGGCCCGGCCGCTGTCGGGCACCGACCACCGCTGGCTGCTGCCGTTCTCCGGGCTGATCGGCTCGGCGCTGCTGCTGGTCTCCGACGTGATCGGCCGCCTGGTCGCACCGCCGGGCGAGCTGGAGGTGGGCGTGGTGCTCGCGCTGCTCGGCGCCCCGTTCTTCGTCGCCCTGGTACGCCGCAGGAAGCCCGTACGACTGTGATGACCACCCTCCCCCTTCGCGTCGGCGGCCTGTCCTGGCAGGTACGCCCGCGCGGCATCGCCGTCACCCTCACCGGGCTCGTCCTGCTGGCCCTGCTCATGGCGCTGAACATGCGCATCGGCGACATCGACCTGACGCTGCCCGAGGTGATCGGCGGCACGTTCGACGTCAACAGCCCCGCCCACTTCGTCATCATGGAGCTGCGCCTGCCCCGCGCGCTCACCGGCGCCCTGGTCGGGGCCGCGCTCGCGCTGTCCGGCGCCATCATCCAGTCGATCGCGCGCAACCCGCTGGCCAGCCCCGAGATCCTGGGCGTCACCACCGGCGCCTCGGTCACGGTGGTGGCCGGCGTGGTGGGCAGCGGCAGCGTCTACGGCGGCGTCAGCGGCCTGCTGGCCGGCGTCGGCATCCCCGCGCTCGCGCTGCTCGGCGGCCTGATCGGCGCGGCCGTCGTGTACGGCCTGGCCTGGCGGCGCGGCCTCGACGGCTACCGGCTGGTACTGGTCGGCATCGGCGTGGCCGCCGTGTTCACCAACGTCAAGTTCTGGCTGCTGACCGTCGGCGACGTCACCGATACCGGCCGCGCCATGGTCTGGATCAGCGGCTCGCTCAACGGCCGGGGCTGGGAGCACGTGGCGCCGACGGCGCTGGCGCTGGCCGTACTGGTGCCGCTGACCCTGCTCGGCACGCGTTCCCTCGACGCCCTGCGCTTCGGCGACGACACGGTGGCCGCGCTCGGCGTCCGGATGAACCCGGCCCGCGCCCTGATGATCCTGGCCGCCGTGCTGCTGGCCGCCGTGGCGACGGCGTCGGCGGGGCCGATCGCGTTCGTGGCCCTGGCCTCGCCGCAGATCGCGCTGCGGCTGGCCCGCTCGGGTCAGCCGCCGCTGCTGTGCTCGGCGGTCGTCGGCGGCGTGCTGACCACGGCCGCCGACCTGATCGCCAGAACCGTCTTCTCGCCCATCGAGCTGCCCGTCGGCATCGTCACTGCCGTGCTGGGCGCACCGTACCTGATCCATCTGATCTGGAGGTCGCGAAAGTGAGACTGCAGGCCGCCGACGTCAAACTCGGGTACGGCGACCGCCTCGTCGTGAACGGGCTCGACCTCGGCATCGAGGCGGGCACCGTCACCACCATCATCGGCCCGAACGGCTGCGGCAAGTCCACGCTGCTGCGCGCCCTCGGCCGGCTGCTCAAGCCGCAGGGCGGCGAGGTGCTGCTGGACGGCAAGCGCATCGACAGGATCCCCACCCGCGAGGTGGCCAAGATCCTCGGCGTGCTCCCCCAGGCGCCCACCGCCCCAGAAGGGCTGACCGTGGCCGACCTGGTGGCCAGGGGACGCCATCCGCACCAGACGTGGTACCGGCAGTGGTCGTCCGACGACGAGGGCGCGGTCGCCGCGGCGCTGGACATGACGGGCCTGGCCGACCTGGCCGAGCGCCCGCTGGAGGAGCTGTCGGGCGGGCAGCGGCAGCGGGCGTGGATCTCCATGGCCCTGGCCCAGGGCACCGACCTGCTGCTGCTCGACGAACCCACGACGTTCCTCGACCTGGCCCACCAGGTGGAGGTGCTGGAGCTGGTCCGGCACCTGCACAGAGAGGCGGGCCGTACGGTCGTCATGGTCCTGCACGACCTCAACCTGGCGGCCCGCTACGCCGACCGCCTGGTGGCCATGCGCTCCGGCCGGGTGGTCGCCTCGGGCACCCCGCACGAGGTGCTGACCGAGGAACTGCTGCGGGAGGTGTTCGAGCTGGACGCCAAGGTCATCGCCGACCCCGTGGCCGGCACGCCGCTGGTCGTCCCGATCGGCACCCGTTCCGCTCACGTCTCCGACAGCGCCTGACGCACGTCCTCGTCGTCGGGGGCCAGCTCGGCGGCCCTGAGCAGGTCGTGGCGCGCGGGTCCGGCCAGGCCCGCCGCCCGGTAGGCCACCGACCGGTTGAACAGCAGCTCGGCCGTCTCCTCCAGCTTCAGCGCCCGGGTCAGGTCGGCCACCGCCATCTCGTTGTCGCCGCGTTCGAACGCCAGCTCCGCCCGCCCCGCCCAGCCCGCCACCAGCTCCGGGTCCGCCTCCAGCGCCCGGTCGAAGGCCAGGCCCGACTCCGGGTGGCGGCCCTCGGCCAGCTCCACCTGCCCCAGCACGCACAGCAGGTGGGGGTCGCCGGAGGTCAGGGCCAGGCCGCGCTCCACGTCCTGCCGGGCGCGTACGTGGTCTCCAGCGGCCGCGTGCAGGCCGCAGCGGTTCACGTACGCGGGGGCGAAGGCCGGGTCCAGCTCCAGCGTGTAGTCCAGGTCGGCGCGAGCCCCCGTCAGGTCGCCCGCCGCGTAGCGGACCTCCGACCGGTTGTAGTACGCCTCGGGGAAGGGCGGGCTGAGCCGCATCACCGCCTCGTAGTCGGCCAGCGCCTCCTCAGGACGGCCCAGCTCGTGCAGCAGGTTGCCCCGGTCGAGGCGGTAGTCGGGATAGCCGGGGTCGGCCTCGACGGCCCGCGTGTAGTCGGCCAGCGCCGCCTCCCGCCGCCCGGCGATGGCCAGGAGCTGGGCCCTGTTGGCGTACAGGACGAGCCGGTGGATCGGGTGCTCGCCCGCCAGGTGCGTCTCGGCCAGCTCGATGGCCTGCCCCACCAGCTCCATGGCGACGTCGCGGTGGCCCCTGCGCACCTCGACCAGGGCCTTGCCGTTGAGGTCGAACCCGAGGTGGAAGGCCCGCTCCCGGGCGTCGGGCAGCAGGGAGGTGATCGTGACGGCCTCGTTGATCCAGGCCAGGGCCTGCTCGGGGTCGCGGCGGGCGCGGTCGTGGTGGCGTACGAGGGTCATGGCCGTGGCGTACGCGGCCGTGGCGCGGTGCTTCGGGTCGGTGCTCTCGCGCCTGAGCCGGTCGTACAGCTCGCGGGCCTCGTCCTCGCGCTCGACGGCCTCCAGCGCCGCGGCCACCCGCAGCAGGAGGTGCTGCCAGCGCTCCGGGTCGTCCGCGTACGCCGCCCCGCGCAGCGCCTCCAGCCCCGACTCGGCCATGGCGTGGTGGAAGCCCTCGTCGCGGAAGCGGTCGAAGTCGGCCGGCAACGGGCCCGAGCCGGGGGCCGACGGCCCCTCCTCGACGCTCAGCAGCCCGGGGTCGAGCCTGCGCCGCAGCACCCGCACCAGCTCGGCGTCGGTGTGGTCGGCCCCGCCCAGGTTCGCCACGACCAGCGTGAGCGGGCCCGAGCCGGCCAGGTGGTCGCGGACGAACTCGGCCAGCCCGTTGGCGATCCGCAGGCTGCGGCGCACGCCGGGCACCAGCACACGCTGCCCCCGTGGCAGGTCGTCGGCCAGCGAACGCCTGCGGGCGGGCACCGCCGCACGCAGGCCGGGCGCGGCGGCCCGGATCTCGATGTCGTGCGCGGCGACCAGGGAGGGCCGTCGTTTCAGCGCGGCGGGCACCAAATGGCCGAGCAGGGCCGCGCCCAAGGTGTAGGGGCCGCCGATCCGGCGGTCGGCGTCCAGGAAGATCGTGTCCACGTGGTGTCTCTTCCGTGCTCCGGTGCGGCCGGCGCCCCCGCCGGGACGCCGGCCTGAGTGGCTCAGGCGTGGTGCCTCGGCGCGGCTGCGGCGGTCGGCTTCACGGTGCCTGGCCGGTGGACGACGATCTTTTTCATGGGCGGCCTCTCACGTTCATCCGGAATTTCACGTACACACACGAAACCCGAACGATCTTTTATGAACCGCTACATATCAACACACTAAAAATCGTCGATCAAGATTTGTCCCGGTAAGGGCTGATACGCCGGTAATTACCGGACGACCGGAACTCAGTCGCCCAGGATGGCGTCCACGAACACCTCGGGGTCGAACGGCGCCAGGTCGTCGGGCCCCTCGCCCAGCCCCACCAGCTTGACCGGCACGCCCAGCTCCCGCTGCACCGAGATGACGATGCCGCCCTTGGCCGTGCCGTCGAGCTTGGTCAGGGCGATGCCGGTGATGTTGACCACCTCGGCGAACACCTGGGCCTGACGCAGGCCGTTCTGGCCCGTGGTGGCGTCAAGCACCAGCAGCACCTCGTCGACCGTGGCCTTCTTCTCGATGACCCGCTTGACCTTGCCCAGCTCGTCCATCAGACCGGTCTTGGTGTGCAGGCGGCCGGCGGTGTCGACGATGACGGTGTCGACCTTCTCCTCGATGCCCCTGCCCACCGCGTCGAACGCCACGGAGGCCGGGTCGCCGCCCTCGGGCCCGCGCACGGTGTCGGCGCCGACCCGCTCGCCCCAGGTCTGGAGCTGGTCGGCGGCGGCGGCGCGGAAGGTGTCGGCCGCGCCCAGCACCACCTTCTTGCCGTCGCCGATCAGCGAACGGGCCAGCTTGCCCGTGGTGGTGGTCTTGCCGGTGCCGTTGACGCCCACGACCAGGACGACCGCCGGCCGCTCGCCGTGCTTGGCGACGTGCAGCGTACGGTCGAGGTCGGGGTTGACCTGGGCGAGGAGCTGCTCCTTGAGCAGGCCCCGCACCTCGTCGTGCGAGCGGCTGCCGAGCACCTTGACCCTGGTGCGCAGCTCCTCGACGATCGCCTGGGTCGGCGCGACGCCCACGTCGGCGGTGATCAGGCTCTCCTCGATCTCGTCCCAGACCTCGTCGTCGAGCCGGTCGCGCGACAGCAGCTCGAGCAGCCCGCGCCCGAGCGCGCTCTGCGAGCGGGCCAGGCGCGAGCGCAGCCGCACCATGCGCCCCGCGGACGGCGGCGGGACCTCCACCTCGGGCACGACCACGACCGGCTCGGCGGGCTTGACCGGCGGCGGGAGCGTGGTGGTAGCGCCCTCGGCCTCCTCACCCGCTCCCGCGGGCCGCGCCTCCCGCTCGGGAAGCACGGGGGCCTCTGGCGGCTTGACCGGCGGGGCCGCCTTGCGACCCGGCCTGAACAGCAGGAAGAGACCGCCGGCCGCCAGCAGGGCGACGACGGCCACGATCACGATGACGCCGAGGTAACCATCCACAAGATGTCAGTTTTCCAGATCGACCACCATGGTCACACACAAGGCCACACCGATCAGGCGCAGCCGCAGCACCGGCAGGCCGACCCGCGCGCCCTGACCGCCGCCGTCAGGCCGACTCGCGCTCCCTGAGCCGCTGGCTGACCACCTGCGTCACGCCGTCGCCCCGCATCGACACACCGTAGAGCGCGTCGGCGATCTCCATCGTGCGCTTGTTGTGGGTGATGACGATGAGCTGCGAACTCTGCCGCAGCTCCTCGAACAACGTCAGCAGCCGCTGCGTGTTGGTGTCGTCGAGCGCGGCCTCGACCTCGTCCATCACGTAGAACGGCGACGGCCGCGCCTTGAAGATCGAGATCAGGAACGCCACCGCCGTCAGCGAACGCTCGCCGCCCGACAGCAGCGACAGCCGCTTGACCTTCTTGCCCGGCGGCCTGGCCTCGACCTCGATGCCGGTGGTCAGCATGTCGGACGGCTCGGTGAGCACCAGCCGGCCCTCGCCGCCGGGGAAGACCCTGGTGAAGATCTGCTCGAACTCGCGGGCGACGTCCTCGTAGGCCGAGGCGAACATCTGCTCCACCCGGTCGTCGACCTCCTTGACCACGGTCAGCAGGTCGCGCCTGGTCTTCTTGAGGTCTTCGAGCTGGGAGTTGAGGAACGCGTGCCGCTCCTCCAGGGCCGCGAACTCCTCCAGCGCCAGCGGGTTGACCTTGCCGAGCTGGTTCATCTGCCGCTCGGCCGCCCTGGCGCGCTTCTCCTGCTCCGCACGCGAATATGGCACGGGCGGCTCGCCAGGCACCGGCACGTCGGGGCCGTACTCGGCGATCAGGGCCTCGGCCTCGACGCCGTATTCCTCCAGCGCCCGCTGCTCCATCTGCTCCAGGCGCAGCCGCTGCTCGGTGCGGGCCACCTCGCTGCCGTGCACCCGGTTGACCAGTTTGTCCAGCTCCTGGCCCAGCTCGCGGACGCGCAGACGTACCTGCTTGAGCTCGGCGTCGACGGCCACCCTGGCCAGGTCGGCCTCGTCGCGTTCCCTGGCGGCGAGCTGGACGGAGGCCACCAGGGCCGCGAGCACCTGCCTGGCGCCCTTGCTGACGGCCTCGGCCACGGCGGCCTGCCGCCTGCGCCTGGCACGCTGGGCGGCCGCCTGGGCGCGTTCCTCGCGCTCCCGCCGCGCGGCCCTGAGCAGGCCGTCGGCGCGGCCCTCGATACCCTTGACGCGTTCCTCGGCCGTGCGCACCTGTAGACGGGTGTCCATCTCGCGCTGCCTGGCCGCGTCGCAGGCGCCCGCCAGGTCGTCGCGCAGGTCGGTGGTGGGCTCGGACTCCAGCTCCTGGGCGTATTCGGCCTCGGCCAGCCGGATCTCCAGCTCGGCCAGCTCCTCCAGCCGCTCGGCGCGGGCCTCCTCGGCCTTGGCCACGCTCTGGGCCAGCCGCTCGGCCTCGTCGCGGGCCGCCCCGGCGGCGGCCTCGAGCTGGGCCAGCTTCCTGGCCGCCGCGGCGTTGCGCTGGTCGGCCTCCCGCTGGCGGCCCCTGACCTGGTCGAGAGCGCCCTGCGCGGCGCTCACGCCGGCCTGGGCGGTGGTGACGGCGGTCTGGGCCTCGGTGACGTGCGCCTGGGCGGTCTCCAGCGCGGCCTGCGCGGCCTGCTCGCCCTCGACGGCCTCGCCGAGCGCGGCGGCGCTCTCCTCGACCCTGGACTCGGCCTCCTCCAGGTCCCTGACGGCCTCGTCGAGCGCCGCGCGCACCTGGAGCACGGAGGTGCCGCCCGCGGCGCCGCCGACGGCCAGGTGTGCGCCCACGAGGTCGCCCCGCGTCGTGACGGCCCGCAGCCCGGGGTGATGTTCGACGAGCGTGCGCGCGGTTTCCAGGTCGTCGACGACCACGACGTCGGCGAGCACGTGATCGAGGGCGGGACGCAGATGGTCGGGCACCGTGACGAGATCGGCCGCCCACCGGCCCCCACCGGGCGCCTCCGCTCGCGAGGGCCGGGCCCGGCCGTAAGCCTCCGCATCGCCGCGATCGGATCTCGCGCCGGCCTCGCCCCCAGGATCGACCCCGGCGTCACCGCCCTCCGCGCCGCGACCGTCCGGGAGCGCGACCAGGAGGGCCGCCCGCCCGGCGCCCTGAGAGCGCAGCAGGTCGAGAGCCTCCACGGCGGTGTCGAGGGTCTTGACGGCGATCGCCTCGGCGACCGGCCCGAGCACGGCGGCCACCGCCTCCTCGGCCCCCGGCGTCACCTGCATCGAGGCGGCCAGCGGCCCCAGCACCCCGCCGAGATCCGCGTCGAGCAGCGCCGCGCCGCCATCGCCCTTGGCCAGCCCCAGCTCCAGCGCCTCGCGCCGGGCGGCGAGGGCGGCCACCGCGCGCTGCGCCTCCTGGT